>CBFHLF010000058.1:287-12674 GCA_965656555.1 uncultured Acidiluteibacter sp.
GAGAGTTTTTTGGATACTGTAAACGTTCCCTCAGTTGAGATTTCAATTCCATATTCTATCGAAAAAGAACACACATCTTTTAAAAGAGTACAAATTGATTCCATTAAAATGAGTCAAAAAAGTACTGGAACGTTGGCGGAAGTACTTAATGAGCACTCAACTGTATTTGTAAAATCCTATGGAGTAGGAGGGCTTGCTTCTGTTTCCTTTAGAGGAACTTCAGCCTCTCATACAATGGTGCTTTGGAATGATATTCCCATTAATTCTTCGCTAAATGGTCAAGTAGATTTTTCCTTGATTCCCCTTGCGTTTTACGACGGAATAGAAATTGACTTTGGAGGGGCAAGCCTAGAAAAAAATGCAGGAAGTTTGGGCGGTAGTATTAACCTGACGAATGAGATTGATTATGGTAATCGTTTTTCAGTTGCTGTGCAGCAGCAAATTGCCAGTTTCGGTAATTTGGGGACATCAGCTATTTTGAAGTTTGGTCGTCAGAACTTTCAATCAAACACACGTATATTTCATAAATCTGGTGATAATGATTTTAAATACATTAACCTAGGTAAAAATGGATTCCCTGAAGAGCAGTTAAGAAATGCTGGTGTGGAGCAATTCGGTGTCTTGAAAGAATTCTTTTTTAAACCGACTGATAATAGTGAATTAAGTCTACAACTTTCAACCATTTCAACTGATCGGGAAATTCCTGCAATTATGCTGATTAACAATAATAAGGAATCACAAAAAGACGAGGCTTATCGTGCTACAGCAGGCTATAAGATAGAACGTGATGCTTGGCAATTTAATTTAAAGTCAAGTATCTTTAGAGACGAGCTGTCTTACACCAATGAATTGCTGAGAACTAAAAACAACACTTCGTTTGAAGGCATTAAAAACCTAGCCTATTTCCAATACACCTTTAGCGATAAAAGTGATTTTTCGGTGAAGTTACACGCTGATTTTGATCGAGCAAGTAGTCCATCCTATGCGTTGGATAGAAACCTAAATCGCCAAGCGCTATTTGTTAACTACAATTACTTGATTTCAAAAAAAATTAAAGCATCGGCGATACTTCGTGGGGAGTCAGTTTCTAACCAACCCGCTATGCTGTTACCTGCAATTGGTCTAGTTTATCAATTGGATGAAAAGAAACATTATCTACTGCGTTTAAATGCATCATTTAATGCAAAATATCCCAACTTAAATGACTTGTATTGGCAGCCTGGTGGAAACCCCGATCTTAAAATTGAACGAAGTGAAAATATCGAGGTTGGATTGTCTAACGAATACATTTACCTAGCAGATTGGATGAATTGGAAGTTTGAAGCTACCGCATTTTACATGAACATCACGGATTATATCCTATGGCAACCAACGGCCTTTGGTTATTGGCGCTCAGAAAACTTGCAAAAGGTTATCAGTCAGGGAGTCGAGTTGAATTGGTCGATACGCACCAATTGGAGAAGTTGGAGAAATACAACCACTTTGCAATATGGCTACACTTCATCGGTAAATCAGCTTACCAAACAAGAAAATGATGCATCAAAAGGAAAACAGCTCGTTTATGTGCCTGAGCACACGGCAAATTTATTTAGTCAGTTTAATTTTAAAAAGTGGCAATTGATTTATCAAATGAATTACACAAGTCAACGGTTTACAGCTACAGACAATTCAGACCGTCTTCCATTTTTTGCCTTACATCATTTTAAAGTTCAAAGGGCATTTCAATTAAAATCACATCAACTTTCTATAGCGGCTCAAATAAATAATGTATTTGATGAAGACTATCAAGCTATACAATGGCGACCAATGCCCGGTAGAAACTATGGATTAACTATTAACTACAAAATTGATAAATGAAAAAAGTATTGATTCCATTATTAGTCGGGCTGGCATTTACCATTGCAGGTTGCGACGAAGCGGAGAGTCCAAGGCCACAGGTTGTTGTTGAAACTGATGTGATCATTCTAAATGAAGGAAACTTTGGACAGGGAAATGCTACAATAGACCTTTATAACTCAACCGATGGAAGTTACCGAAAAGATGTGTTTCGAAGTAATAATCAAGGTCGGCCAATTGGGGACGTAGTGCAGTCGATGTATATGGAGGACAACTTCGGATACATTGTAGTGAATAACTCTCAAAAGGTAGAAGTAGTTGACTTATCTACTTTTAAATCGGTGGGTGCTATACAAGGATTAAATTCACCTCGCTATTTTCTTTCAATCGGTTCTGATAAAGCTTACGTTTCTGATTTGTATGAAAATGCTATCCAAATTGTATCAAAAAGTCAGCAATCAATTGTTGGAAGAATACCTACAGGCGGATGGTCTGAAAGAATGGTAAAAATAGAGGATACGGTGTATGTCACAGATATGACCAATAATCAATTAATTCGCATAGACTCAAAGGCAGATACCATTATGAGTCGCACACAGCTTATTCGACAACCGTCAAGCTTAGTCGTTGATAAAAATGATCGGTTATGGGTTATGTGCACAGGCGGTTTTGATGAAGTAAAACCTACGTTATACCAATTATCTACTTCAGGTAGTAAAATTAAAGAAATTGAATTTCAGTCCCTTAACGAAAGTCCCGGGAGTTTGGTAATCACGGATAATGGAGAAGACCTATATTATTTAAATAAAGGAGTTTACCATCTACATATCAATGATTCTATTTTGGAAAACACACCGTTAGTGCCTGAAAATGGGCGTTTACTGTATTCATTGGCTATCCATCCTAAAAGTTCCGAATTGTACATCGCTGATGCCGTCGATTATCAGCAAAATGGTGTCGTCTACAGGTACACGCAGACGGGCCAATTAATTACACAGTTTAAAGCTGGTATTATACCAGGCTCATTTGAATTTTTGCCATGAAAGAACGGATCGCATTTTCTTGGAGCGGAGGTAAAGATTCAGCCTTAGCACTCCATCGGTTATTACAGGATGAGCAATACGAAGTCGCTTACCTACTATCGAATTTCAATGCGGATAATCAATTGAGTATGCACGCGGTTTCTCCTGAGCTCATTGAAAAACAATCCGAAGCAATCGGAATTCCATTGATTAAAGTTAGGGTTGAAAACAATGATAATGCCTCCTATGAAAATGCAATGGAGAAAGTGCTGTTTAATCTTAGAGAAGAGGGCATTTATAAAGTGGGCTATGGAGATATTTTTTTGGAAAACTTAAAGACCTATCGCGAACAAAAGCTAGCATCAATTGGCATGCAAGCCTTGTTTCCACTTTGGCAAGAGACACCACTACTTTTGGTTCATCAATTTATTGACCTAGGGTTTAAGTCGCTCGTATGCTGTGTGAATGAATTAACTCTTGGAGAAAAATTTTTAGATAGAACCATCGATAAAAAGTGGGTTAATGCTTTGCCCGCAGGCATCGATCCATGTGGGGAGAATGGAGAATTTCACACTTTTTGCTACGATGGTCCAATATTTAAACAAGCCGTATCGTTTGGTATTGCACAAAGCAGCACAAAAAAATATCGGTTTGAGCTATCTGATGGCAAAGTAATGAATGAGGAGTATCGCTACAGCAATCTCGTTTCTGTTTAATAGTTGTGTATAAAATCCATTTAAAAGCCTGATTCATTCAGCTGTATTCAATTTTGATTTGCGATATTTGTTAATTACACAATAAACAACCGAATTGGTCATTAATTGGTTATGAATAGAATATTAAAAACCACTATATATACATTATTTCTTCTCTTTTTTGCTATAGGAGCTCAGGCTCAGAATAGTAGATTTATATTAGAAACGCTAGTTACCGAAGATGGACGTAAATTATCTAACGCGTCGGTAATCGTTTACAAGAATGGATCAAAAGTAGAAACATTCAAAACCGACTCAAAAGGACAAGTAGATGTGTTTTTGGACATGGGAGCAAATTACACGGTAAACATTTCTTCTATGGGTATGATTACCAAAAAACTCAACATTGATACCCGAAATGTGCCGCCAGAAGATTTGGGTTCAGACTTTCCTTTTCCTGCAGAAGTAGATATCTTTCAAAAAGTTCCTGATTTAGATGTTTCTATATTGGACCAACCCATTGGGATTATTCGTTACAACCCGAGTATATCAAACTTTGATGTTGATTTAGATCATACTAAACGAGTGAAGTCTAAGTTAGAGCAATTACAAAAAGAATACGAAGAAAAGAAAGCTGCCGAAGCGGCAAATGCGGCAAATGCACAGAAAATTTATGATGAAGCTATTAAGAAAGCGGATAAGTTTTTTGACAACGAGCAATGGAAAGAAGCCAAGGCAGAATACGAAATAGCAGCGAAGGCGATACCATTTGAAACATATCCATCTTTTCAAATTGCAGAGCTACAATCTAAACTAATCAAACAAGAACAAGCAGATAGCAAGTACAACGCTGCAATGGAATCTGCAAAGAAGGCATATGCTTCTAAGGATTATCAGCGATCAATTGCAGATTATAAAATTGCTCAAAGTTTAAAACCTGATGAGTCAGAGCCTGCAGCTAAGATTAAGGAGATTCAAGGATTTTTAGCCAATCAAGCTAAAACGGAACAAGCGTATTTAGAGTCGATAAATACCGGTGATAAAGCACTTATCACAAATGACCTAGAAGGAGCAAAAGCTGCATTTACAGAAGCAGCTACCTTAAAGCCTGAAGAAAGCTATCCTAAAAATAAACTTGCTGAGATTAACGATGTGATGCAAAAAGCCGCAGCAAAAGATAAAGCGTATGCCGATGCAGTTTCAAATGGAGAGCAAGCGATAAAAGATGGAGATTTAGTTGCTGCAAAAGGAGCATTCACAAAGGCACAAGGCATTAAACCAAAAGAAACGTTGCCTCAAGAAAAGTTAGCGGAAATTGAGACGCTAATGGCAGAGCAGGCTAAGAAAGAGCAAAGCTACCTTGCAGCCATTCAAAAAGGTGATGATGCATTAGCAGCTAAAAGTTTTGACGAGGCTAAAAAGGCTTTTCAAGAAGCGAGTGCTATCAAGCCATCAGAAGAGTATCCAAAAAATAAAATAAAGGAGATAGATGACTTTATTGCTAAAAATGCAGCGAAGGAACAAGCCTATAAAGATGCAATAGCGAATGGAGATAAAGCATTTTCTTCAGCTGATTATGCCGCAGCCAAGACGGCGTTTGAAGAAGCAAATGGCATCAAACCAAAAGAGACATATCCAACTCAGAAAATAGCAGAGATAGAAGGAATACTAGCCGAGAATGCAAAGAAAGAGCAAGCTTATGCAGCAGCAATTGCAAGTGGAGATCAAGCACTAGCGTCATCCAATTATGAAGCTGCGAAAATTGAATTTCAAAAAGCTGGCGAGCTAATGCCTGATGAAAAATATCCAAAAGATAAATTAAGTGAAATAGAGGCGATTATAGCAGAGCAGAATAAAAAGAATGAAGCCTATCAAAAAGCAATTAGTGAAGGAGATGATTTATTAGCAAAGCAGCAATATGAAGCGGCAAAAACTGCTTATCAGACTGCCATAGAGTTAAAAGCTACGGAAGAATATCCAAAGAGTAAGTTAAAGGAGATTGAAGGGTTATTGGCTAAGGCCGCAGAACAGGAAAAAGCCTACCAAGAAGCAATTGCCTCAGCTGATGCAGCGCTAGCCAGTGAAAATCTAGAGGAGGCTAAGAAAGGGTATGAAACAGCGAGTAACTTAAAATCAGAGGAGCAGTACCCAAAAGATAAATTGGAAGAAATTAGTGGCTTACTTGCCGAAGCAGCTAAAAAAGAGCAAGCATATGCCGAGGCAATAGCAAAGGCAGATAAAGCTCTTGAAGCTAATAATTTAGAAGAAGCTAAATCGGCATACGAAGCGGCATTGGCATTAAAGCCCGGGGAAGTTTATCCCGATAGTAAAATAAAAGAAATCGCATCGTTACAGGAAGAGCGAGCAAAACAAGAGGCCGCCTACCAAGAAACAATTGCTAAAGCCGATGCATCTTTTTCTAATGAGGCGTACGAAGAAGCGAAGACCGCCTACGCTGAGGCATCAAAACTAAAGCCTTCGGAACAATACCCAAAAGATCAGATTGCTGCAGCAGATGCTAAAATTGCAGAAAAGCAGAAGGAACTAGAGGAGATACGAATAGCGAAAGAAAAAGAAGAAGCGGCTGCGAAAGCCTATGCTGATTTAATTGCAAAAGCTGATAAACAGTTAACCGATAAGAATTACGCTGAAGCAATTAAAGGTTATGAAGCCGCCATTGCAATCAAGTCAGATGACCAATATCCGACTGAAAAAATAGCAGAAGCACAAGCGGCTATTACCGCAATTGAGGAAGCAGAAAAAGCTTATTCAGCTGTTTTAAAGAAAGGAGATGATGCTTTGGCTGCAGGATCTTATGAGGAAGCGAAAAAGGCGTATCAGTCGGCGCTTGAATTAAAGCCGGAAGAACAATACCCAAAAGATCAAATAACAGAGGCTGATCGATTAGCAGCTGATGCGCAAGCTGCTGCTCAAGCAAAAGCAGAAGAGGAGAAAAAAGAAGCTGCCTATCAAGCTGAGATCAAAACAGCTGATTCGCAATTAGCCAACAAAGCATTTGAAGAAGCAATAGCAACGTATCAAAAAGCGCAATCTATAAAGCCAAATGAGCAATATCCAAAAGATAAAATAACAGAAGCAGAAGAATTATTAGCTGCTGCATTGGGTGAAAAGGCTGCTGCTGAAAAGGCTGCAAAAATAGAGGCGGAATACCTCGCAGTTATCGCGAAAGCGGACGCAAGCATGGATGCTGAAAATTATGAGGAGGCCAAAACAGCTTACCAAGAGGCGAAAAAAATTAAGCCAAGTGAGGCGTACCCTGATGAAAAACTTGCTGAGATTACAAGTCTAATGGGTGCTCAAGCTGCAGCTGAAGAAGCAGCTAAGGTTGAAGCAGCATACCAAGCTAAGATAGCTGAAGCTGAAAAAACGTTAACTAACAAGGAATATCAAGATGCAATAGCGCAGTTTGAGGCCGCTTCAGAATTAAAACCTAACGAGGCTTACCCAAAATCAAAAGTGAATGAAATTAATGCGATATTAGGCGAACAGGCTGCTAACGAAGCTGCTGAAAAAGCCGCTGCTGAAATGGAGGAGAACTATAAGGCTTTGATTAACAAAGCTGACGTTGCTTTTAATTCACAGAAATGGGAGGAAGCAAAGAAAGATTACAATGCAGCCTTAGCCATAAAAGAAGAAAGTTATCCAAAGAAACAAGTAGAGTTAGTGAATGCAAAGCTTAAAGAGTTGGCTGATGCAGCTGAAGAAATTCGATTGGCGAATGAAAAAGAAAACCAATTGGAAGAGGCGTATCAAGAACAGATTGTGATCGCAAATAACTTATTTGTTAAAGAAGACTTTCAAGGGGCAATCGAAGTCTATAAAAAAGCACTAACAATAAAACCTGAAGATGATTATCCAAAAGAACAAATACGAAAGGCAGAGTTTCAAATTTCTGAACAAGTTAAGGCTGAGGAAGAACGACTAGCCGCAGAGAAAAATTCTTATGAGATTAAGGCAAAGTATTTGAACATTATTGCAAAGGCAGATCAATTTTATGCCTTAGAAGAGTTTGATCAAGCTGTAGAAAAATACAAGGAGGCTTTGTCGATAAAAGAAGAGCAATACCCAAAAGATCAGATACAGTTAATTAATAGTCAGAAAGAAAAGAAAAAAGCAGCTGCTGCTGAGCAAGCAAAAGTTAATGAAGATTATGCCGCCGCTGTAAAAGAAGCTATTGCTGCATTTGATGCCAAAAAATATGAATCAGCCTTAAAAGCTTTTGAAACTGCATCTGCTTTAAAACCTAATGAGTCATTACCAAAAGAGCGCATCGAAGAGATTAACACGCTATTGGCATCAAAAGCTGCTGAGCTCGAAAAAGCTTTGGCAGCTAAGGAGAAAGCAGCACAAAATAAATTGGCTTATGAATCATTAATTCAATCGGCGGACAATGCATTTAAGAATGGTGATTACCCTGCTGCAAAAGGGGATTACGAAGGAGCTTTAAGAATTAAACCCGATGAGGCTTATCCACAAGATAAGTTAAAGCAAGTTCAAGCTAAGATAGATGCACAAAATAGAGCTAAAGAAGCTGAAGCACGAGCATTAGCTGAAAAAGAACGTCAGGCTCAGCGAGAGAAAGAGAAAATTGTTGTAACAGGCAAAAGTGAGGCTGAAATAGAAGCAATGTACAAAGAAATGTGGGCCAATAAGAGCAGTAAGAAAGCTGAAGCTAAGAAAACAGAAGCCGAGCTTCTTGCTGAGAGGAGAGCAAAAGAGGTAAAAGAAGATGAAGAAGAGCGTCAAAAAGCACTGCAACGTTTGAATAATATAAGTGTTAGCATTGAGGAGAATAAGCCTATAAGTAGTGATCGTTATTTACAAAATTTAGAAGCAGTAAACCAACAGGCTGATGCTATGGATAAAGTAGAAGAGGGTAGAACTGTTTCTGCACAGCGTAGTAGAGAGGAAGTGATGATGGACCTAAACGATCTACAAGCTAATATTGATGATACGAAAGAGGGGTATACTTATCGAACGTTAACGCCAAATTATGAGAAAGTAAAGCAAATGGCCGATGCGAAAGATGCTCAGACTGCTTCATTGACAAATGAGCAACAAGAGCGTATTACAGCTACTCGGGCGCAATTAGTGGAAATTGATCAGAAAATACAATCATACAGAGCTCAATTAGCAAAAGCCCGCTTAGAAAAAACAGCAGCCAATCCGGATGAGCAAGCAAAAGCAATAACTGATAGACAAATAGCTACCCAAAAAGAGGCAGACCAAATCATTGCTACTAATCAACAAAAGATTGATGATTTGATGAAGCAGAAAGCTGAAGTACAAGAGAAGTACAACGAAGATATCTCACAAAAAGGAATTGAATTTAGTCAAAACACTGCTGCTTTTCAGCAGTCAATTGAAGATGAAGCTCAGGCTAGAAATAGTGCAAAAGAGTCGATCAATACCGATGCTTATTACACTGGAGAAAAACGAAAACGAAATGATGCTGATTTAGCAAATAAGTATCCTCAAGGGGTAACCGAAGAAATAATAGATGGGGATAGCAATAGCACTACTATTCGCCGTATTGTAGTAGAAGGTACTCAAGTGGATATTTATGAGAAAACATTCTATTCTTGGGGAGCTATCTTTTACAATAAGAATGGAGTGAATATCGATGAGGAAACTTGGAAAAGAGAAGCGAAGAAATAAAATGATGCGCTATTTTTTTACATGTTTAGCTGTTTTTACTATTAGCAGTTGTACCTCTCCTTCTAAGAACACTGATACTGCTTTAAAAAATCAAGGCATCTCAATTTCTGTAAAATATGCTGAAGGGTTTGAGTTAATCCAATTTGATGGTTATCAATTATTAACAGTCAAGCAGTCATACAAGGGAAATCAAGAAACTTTTAGTTATTACTTAACCAAGGATTCTGCAAATGTGCCGACTGATTATATAGGTGAAATAATACCGATTCCTATTAATTCTATAGCAACGCTATCTGCTACATATATACCGTTTGTTCGTCTACTGGATGAGCTTTCTTCAATAGTGGCCGTAAGTGGAAAAAACACTATTTACGATTCTACAATTTATACTGCGGCTATAAATGATAATATTAAAGATCTCGGAGAGCCAGAATTAAATATGGAGCAAGCTATTCTCTTAAACCCAGGTGTAATAATGGGATTTGCAATAGATGCTAAAGGATTAAGTCAGCTCAAGGAGTTGCAACGATTTGGACAACGAGTAGTGATTAATTCTGAATACATGGAGCCAACACCTTTGGCAAAAGCAGAGTGGATAAAAGTTTTTGGAGCTTTGTATGATAAAGTTGGTGCCGCGTCTGCCATCTTTAAACAAGTAGAAAAGGATTATTTAAAATTGAAACAATTAGCGCAAGATGCTCCAAATAAACCTTCCGTGTTTACCGCAGTTCCATGGAAGGGTACATGGTATGTGCCAGGCGGAAATTCATTTCAAGCGGCACTGTTGAAAGATGCAGGGGCTGATTATTTATGGTCTTCTAATCAAGAGTCCGTTAGTATTCCCCTAGACTTCGAGTCAGTAGTGGCCAAAGCAATCGATGCTGACTATTGGCTAAATGTTTCCACTTTTAGGTCATTAAATGATATGGCTATGGTGGATGAAAGATTTACGCTGTTTAGCGCTTATCAAAGTCAGCAGGTATATAACAACACCTTGACCATGACTTCTTATTTCGGAAATGATTATTGGGAAACTGGAGCTGCTCGGCCTGATTTAATCCTATCAGATCTAATACAGATTTTTCATCCTGATTTGCATCAAGGTTCATTTAACTATTACGAACGGTTAGATTAAATGGAGTTATCGCACAAAAATAAATGGACTATTTTAGTCGGATTGCTACCTATTCTCGTGTTAGCAAATCTTTTCTTTGGCTCTGTATCCATTCCATTCTCAGAAATAGTAGAAGTTATTTCAGGAGAATCTACCAACGTGGCTTGGAAAACGATTATTACGCAAAGTCGCTTGCCACGGATAATAACTGCTTTATTATGCGGAGCCGCTATTTCAGTTAGCGGTTTCCAAATGCAAGTTCTTTTTCGAAATCCATTAGCCGGTCCATATATTCTAGGAATAAGCTCAGGGGCAAGTTTAGGAGTTTCACTACTAGTACTTACCGGTGGGTGGTTATTTGGTGGAGCTATTCAGATTCATGATTGGTCGATTGCATTAGCAGCCACGCTAGGTGCTTTATTTATTTTATTATTGGTTTTCGCGATATCTGTGCGCGTAAAAGATATCATGACCGTATTGATTGTAGGAATCATGTTAGGCTCTCTTACAACAGCTATTATAGGAGTATTACAATATTTTAGTGCTTCTGATCAGCTGAAATCTTTTGTTGTATGGACATTAGGGAGTTTAGATGGAGTAAATTATAGTGAAGTTGGTGTATTAACAATTGCTGTGGCCATCGGATTAGTGTTAGCACTTTCTCAGATAAAGCCATTGAATGTCCTATTGATGGGTGAGTCATATGCTAAAAGTATGGGAGTTCGGTTGCTACGAAGTAGGTTGATAATAATTCTGAGCGCAGGATTACTAGCGGGCTCAGTTACTGCTTTTTGTGGGCCAATCGGTTTTATTGGAATTGTAGTTCCACATTTGTGCAGAGTATGGTTTCAAACATCAAACGCACAAATCTTGTTTCCCTCTATCATTCTAATGGGAATTAATATTCTACTGATTAGCGATTGTATTGCTCATTTACCATTTAGTGATTTGGTGTTGCCGATTAATTCAATTACAGCTATTTTGGGTATTCCAATTATCTTCTGGATGGTTTTGGGAAGAAAAAAAATATCATCAAATCTCTAATGAGTAATTTAATAAATATCAATAATTTGTTAATTGGTTATGGAAGTCAATCGTCGGGTTGTGCGATAATGGCACCTATATCAACCTCAGTAAAACGTGGAGAGTTCATCTGTCTGATAGGTGAAAATGGGATGGGGAAATCAACATTGCTTAAGACCCTATCAGGAAACTTAAAGCAGCTATCGGGAACCATTGAATTAAATGGAAAGGCCATAGAAGAGTTTGATAGCCAAGAGTTATCCACTCAAATGAGCTTAGTGCTTACCGATAAGGTTTCGATTGGATTGATTACAGTCTTTGATTTAGTTGCTTTTGGCCGATACCCATTTACCAATTGGTTGGCAAAATTGTCATCACATGATCATGAAGTTATCAACGAAGCCATTCAATTGTGTGGGGTAGAGCATCTTGCAGATCGCTACTTCAGTAACTTAAGTGATGGTGAAAAGCAGAAGGTATTAATTGCAAGAGCCATTGCTCAACAGACACCATTAATTTTGCTTGATGAGCCACTAAATCATTTAGATTTGATCAATAAAGTGGAAATTTTTAGCTTGTTACAACGGCTTTCAAAAACAACAAATACGACTATTATTATTTCTACACACCAAGTAGAATTAGCACTGCAAGCAGCTGATAAATTATGGTTAATTACGAACGAACATCAGCTCAAAATTGCGACACCTGATGAAGCAGTGAGCTCTGGTCTATTCAACAAAGCATTTAAAAGTGATCAGGTAATCTTTGATCCGAAAACACGGACATTTCAGTTAAAATCTAATCTTTAGGAGCGCCATATTGCTTTTGTTTTCTTCGCATTTCTCGCTTCATCTTTCGATTTCCTTTCTTCTGGCTCTTCTGGATATCGTCAGATATTTTTACACTTGGAGGTTTCCTTCCCATTCCTTTCGGGTCTACACCTTTAAACCCTTTATAAGGATTACAACCCAAAAGTAGCAAGCTTAAAACAAGCAGTAAACTAAACCTCATCTTTTAA
>CBFHLF010000059.1:0-12669 GCA_965656555.1 uncultured Acidiluteibacter sp.
ACGAATTAGTTGGCGCTTACAATGAAGTAAGAAATGAATTTGCGATGCGAAAGTTTGGTAAATCATACACTGAGTTGGAAGAATTAGCGAAAAATTCAGAAGGTGCTGAGCAACAATTAGACGCCGTAAAAGACGTTTATCCTCAGCGAATTTCTGAAGCAGAACCAAAAGATATAGGAGACCAATAAGATGTCAAAGTTTAAGAAAAAGAAATCTGACGGACAACCAGCTATCTCTACTGCATCGCTTCCGGATATTGTATTTATGCTTTTGTTCTTCTTTATGGTAACTACCGTAATGAGAGAGGTGACACTTAAAGTAGAAATTCAAACTCCAAAAGCTACAGAGGTTGATAAATTAGAACGTAAGTCATTGGTAAGCTACATATATATTGGAGAGCCAATCAAATCGTTACAAGGTACTTTTGGAACAGAGCCAAGAATACAGTTGAACGATGCTTTTGCAACCAAAAGAGATATCATTCAGTTCGTTGAGATTGAAAGAGAAAATACAGATGAAGCGGAACGCCCATTAATGACCTTTTCTATGAAAGTAGATAACGACGTTAAAATGGGAATCGTTACAGATGTAAAACAAGAATTAAGAAAGGCAAATGCCTTAAAGATTAACTACTCTACTGGTAAAACAGATAAGATTGTTGATTAACAAAATCTAGTTGTTATAGTAAAGGCCACTCTATTGGAGTGGCCTTTTTTGTGCGATAATTGCAGTGTCATTACTCTTGATTAGCATCTTGCGAAAATGCTTAAGGTTGTTTTTATAATAACCATTAATTTATGTTGGCAAGTGGTTAGGTTGCCTCTGCTAGATTCTGTTTAAAACGTTTTAGGGTGAGGTACAAAATTAACAATGAAATGATGACGTATATTTCGCTGCCTTCTCTGTTCATGGCCTCCAGCTCTACGTCGGTAGTTGCTGCGCCTGTAGCATAGCTAATAATAACGGCTGTTCCATTATTAATAAAATGTGCAATAATAGGTACCCACAGGTTGTTACTCCATAAATAGTAATAACCAAAAAGAGCTCCTAGTAATAATCGAGGTAAAAAACCATAAAACTGTAAATGGATTGCGCTAAATAAGAATGCGGTAATCCATACTGCAGTATGTCCGTTTTTCGTCCATCCTTGTAGTTGTTTTTGAAGCACTCCTCTAAATATGAGCTCTTCTCCTAATGCAGGAATCACGGCAATAATTAATAGGTTTATGAGTAAATCAGGTAAGCCATTCATTGTTAAAAATACTGCCGTCAACTCTTTTGCTCGGTCTTCGGCATCTTTCATCCATGTTTCTAACCCCTGAAGACTCTCCGGTAAACTTAATTGTCCATTTAACTTAATCAGCCATTCCATGCCCGGAATAGAGATAAAATAAATAAGTAAAAGAAAGAATACCGTCCGTCCATTTATGCTTTCCTTTAGGTTAAGGTATTTTAAAGGTTTTTCTTTGTAGTAGAGGAGGTATAAAAATGGAGGTAAAACGAACAGTCCAATAGAATTAAAAAGTTGAATAAACTTTAATGCGCCTGTGTATGCTGGGTTGCTTGGATTTGCAAATATGTCTTGCGCATCAGATATGGCTAGTCCAAATATATATGGAGCTATAAATACGCTGAGCATAGAAAAAAGTCCGCCTACTACGAGGCTAAAACCAACCAGTATTAATAGTCTGGAAATGATATCTCGAAAAGTTTTCAATTGGATAGTTGGTATTTAGTAATTTTGACAAAAAATAGAACTTGGCAAAGATAGCAAATATAGAACTTGGTGACTTCCCTTTATTGCTTGCTCCTATGGAGGATGTGAGTGATCCTCCCTTTCGTGCACTATGCAAGGAGCAGGGAGCAGATTTGATGTACACCGAGTTTATCTCTTCCGAAGGCCTTATCCGCGATGCGGTAAAAAGTGTTCAAAAACTTGATATTTTTGAATATGAACGACCAATTGGTATTCAGATTTTTGGAAATGAGATTGAATCAATGAAGCAAGCCACCGAGGTTACTGCTGCTGCCAATCCTGATATCATTGATATCAATTATGGCTGTCCTGTTAAAAAGGTAGCGTGTAAAGGTGCTGGCGCCGGGATTTTACAAGATATTCCTAAGATGGTCCGGATGACTGCAGAAATTGTAAAGTCTACCAATTTGCCTGTAACGGTAAAAACACGTTTAGGTTGGGATGACAATACGAAGTATATCGTTGAAGTGGCCGAACGCCTTCAGGATGTTGGTATTCAAGGAATATCTATTCATGGTCGTACCCGTAAGCAGATGTACAAAGGAGAAGCTGATTGGAGCTTAATTGCTGAAGTGAAAAACAACCCTCGTATGCATATTCCCGTTTTTGGTAATGGAGATATCGATACACCTCAAAAAGCGAAGTTGTATAAAGAACGATATGGGGTTGACGGCGTAATGATTGGTCGAGCTAGTATCGGATACCCGTGGATTTTTAGAGAAATTAAACACTATCTGGCTACAGGCGAGCAATTGGGTGGCCCTACCTTCGAAGAGCGCTTAGAGGCAGCTAGAAGGCATTTGGAGATGTCTATTAAGTGGAAAGGGGAACGAAACGGAATAATGGAAATGAGGAGGCATTATACCAACTACTTCAAAGGAATTCCACATTTTAAAGAATATCGGATGCAGTTGGTCACACAAGATCATCAAGCTGAGTTGTTTGAAACATTTGACCTGATAAAAGAAAACTTTCAAGGTACTGAACTATTACAGTAATTTTTTGGTCAGTAGCTTTACTGGAAAATAGGATGAAAATCCACCTATTACCATCACTGTAACAGCGATGAGTATAAAGTCTATTGGTTGTATTTCTACAGGGTAGTATTCTACAATTCCGCCGCCCAATTTAAGCAGGCCTACATATTGCTGTAATAAGCAAATAATCGTTCCTAGTAGTAGTCCGCCTCCTGCACCAATAGCATTGATAAGGATGCCTTCAGCGAAGAAAATCTTTTTGATTAATCGTTTGCTTGCTCCCATACTTCTGAGCACTTTGATATCTTCTTTTTTATCCATGATTAGAATCGTTAGAGAAGATAAAATATTAAATGCAGCGATGAGCAATATAAAGGCCAAGATCATAAACGTAACCCATTTTTCAGCTTGATTGGTTTTATATAATAAGGCATTTCGTTCATACCTGTTTTTAACCAAATATTCGTTTCCAAGAATCTTTTTCATTTGGAGTTGAATGGCCTCTAATTGGTTTGAGTTGTCGATAGTAAGCTCTAAAGCGGTAATTTGATTAGTTCTTTGTGTAGCTTCCGCTAAAAAATCAAATGGCACAATAATGTATTTTTCATCAAATTCTGGATTGATAAAGAAAATACCTGAAGGAGTTATTTGTTTAAACGTAAATGCACTGCTAATATTCAAGCTTGAAGCACTTCCTCTTTTAGGTACATATATGGTCAAGTTTTGGCCGTTATCGAGGTATAAGGCTAACTTTGATGCTACACCATATCCGATTAACCCATAGTTTACACCATTGCTTTCCAGTATAGCCTGGCCGTCAATTAATGCGGTGTCTATATTCGTCATGGACAGAAAAGAGTTATCGACTCCTTTTAGGGTGGCAATTCCTTGATTGGCGCCATTTTTAACACCTACAACTTCTTCAATAACTTTTGTATAATCTTTTACGCCTTCAAGCTGTGTGATAGAGTCAAGTGGAAAGTCAACTAAATCGATTGTTTTACCTTCTACTATCGTAATCTTTAAGTCTGGCTCAAAGTTTTCATACATGGACTCTACAAGTGATTGTAACCCATTAAAAACAGAAAGAACTACGATTAGTGCCAAGCTGCCCACTCCAATACTAATCATGGAGATCCATGAAATGATATTGATAATGTTTTTTGATTTCTTAGAAAATAGATACCTGCGTGCTATGTGTAAAGGTAAGTTCATAGGTGTAACAGGCTTTTGTTTTATTGTTCTTTAATAGCTCTAATGATTAGCCCTTCACCATTTCGGTTTTTAGCAAACATATCATAAATATTCAATATAAGTGCAATGGGTACAGATATAACCCAATAAAAAGGAAGTAAGACTACTAATAGTTTGGCAAGTTGTAATGCTTTGAGGGGCCACCTAATGGCTAAATTGTATGCCCATTTTCCTGCTTTTCCGTAGGTAAATGCAATGTATTCAATTTTGAAGCCTGCCGCTTTTACTTTTTTTACTAACTCTTTTTTCTTGTACCCTACCCGAACAGGGTTCAATTTCTTCTTTTCTGTCTGAATCGGGAACATATCGAATTCGGAGTGGCAAGTTGGTACTGAAATCAAAAACGTACCGAATGGTTTTAACGAATCGAATATGTTTTGGATTACTTGGTCGTCATTTTCAATATAATTTAAGACATCAATTGAAAGTGCTAAATCATAGGCCTCTTCACTTACATATTCATTAATATCACCAGTTCTGAAGACTACATTTTGTCTGCCTATTTCATTGAAAAAAGAGTTACACTGACATACTTTATCACGATTGATATCCAATGAAAAAATGTTCCATTTCGGATTGAGAGAGGATAAATAGTAAGCACATTGACCAAACCCAGAACCAGCATCTAGTATATTTACATCTGTATGATCCTTTTTAGACCACTTTTTGATTTCCTTTCGGATATACCAACTTCTTAGTATGAGGTAATTAGACGATAGGTGAAATAAACGTCTAAGAAAAGTCGATCGGCCAATTTGTTTGCCAACCCAAACCTTCTCCTCTTCGTTTTCCGTCTTTTTAATGCTTAAAATACTCATTATTTTTTCAGCAGTTGATCAATCTTTTCAGCATAGTCAAACGAATCATCTAAATAGAAGATGAGTTCGGGAATAACACGTAATTGCTTGCCCACACGATTCCCTAAAAATCCTCTAATTTCTGAGGTTTTCCTTTTTAGGTCTGCAAGGGCTTCTTGTTTATCCGTTGCAGGAAACAAACTAACATATACTTTAGCTACTCCAAGGTCAGGGCTAACGCGGACTTGTGTGATTGATACCATAATTCCAGGGAGTGGTGAGCGGTATTCTTTAATAAAAATATCACCTATTTCTTTCTGTAGCAAACGTGCTACTTTGCTTTGTCTTAAGCTATCCATAAAGCAAAGTTATTAAATGAATACCAATATATATTTATCTTACCAATATATCTGTTACTTTGATGTTAAAAGGAATCAATAACTTTGACCACAATTAGCAAAAAAAATATAGCCTGAATGAAAATAAGCGGATTTAGTTTTGGTAGAAATACCTCCAAGTTGTACTATCCAATTAAAGAATCAATATTATCCATATTACCCATCTGTGACGAATTTGTCTTTGTTTTGGGGAAGGGAGATGAGGACGACAATACGTTAGAGATTTTAGAGTCGATCGATTCACCTAAATTAAAGATTATACATTCAGAATGGGATACTGAAAAGTATCCTAATGGTACTGAAAATGCTCATCAAACAGATATTGCTATGAGCCACTGCTCAGGTGACTGGTTATTTTATGTACAGGCTGATGAAGTTGTTCATGAAAAATATTTGCCGCATATTCAAGAACGCTGTGCTGAATTATTAGACAATGAGCAAGTAGAAGGATTGCTTTTTAAATACCGCCACTTTTTTGGTGATTACGAGCATTACATTGATCACCATGGATGGTATCAAAATGAAGTAAGAATTGTTCGCAATAAGCCTGATATCCATTCGTTCGAGTCAGCTCAATCGTTTAGAAGAATACCCAATTTTGATGGGAAAAGCTACCGAGAGTCTGAAGGAACACATCGGCTTCATGTTGCTCCATTAGAAGCTTATATATATCATTACGGGTGGGTTCGGCCGCCAAAGTATATGCAAAGTAAAAAGAAAGCCTTAGACTCCATTCATAAAGGGGATGCTAAAGCAAACGATTTATATAAGAATAGAGTGGAGGATTTCGACTATGGGCCGCTAAAAAAACTACCAAAGTTCACTGATACTCATCCGGCTGTTATGAAAGAAAAAATGGCTGACTTCAGCTGGGGTGATACGCTTAATTATACCTCTAATAAGAAGCCTGATCGGCCACTTTTCAAGCATGAGAAACCAAAGTATAAAGCTATTTCATGGTTAGAACGTAATTTAAACGGTGGAAAGCACTTTTTCCCTTTTAAGAACTGGGTTTTATTAGATATTTAATTTCAAGCAATGAAGAGTTTAGTCAAAGTTCTTAGGTATATAAAGCCTTACAAAATGTTCGCTATCCTAAGTGTAACGAGCAATATTATTCAAGTGGTACTTCACTTATTATCCATTCTAGCTTTCTTGCCATTACTTTCGCTGCTTTTTGGCGATGCAGAGCCTGTTACAATAGAGCCTGAATTTGATTTTAGCTCAGATTATGTGGAGGCATTGTTTAATTACAAAATGACACCATACATTGAATCTAGCGGTCAAGAAGGAGCCTTGCTGTTTGTGTGCATTGTTGTTTCTGTTTTATTTTTTCTAAAAAACTTGTTTCGCTATTTCGCTAAGTTTTTTATAGCAACTATTAGAAGTGGTGTAGTTAGAGATATAAGAAGGGATGTGTATGATAAAATTCTCGTGCTACCATTAGCTTATTATTCTGAAGAAAAAAAAGGAGATATTATAAGTCGAATTACAGGAGATGTTCAGGAAATCGAATGGTCGATTATGAACTCTTTAGAAATGTTATTCCGAGATCCGATTTCCATTGTTGCATCCCTTGTTTTTATGGTAGGGATAAATGCAGAGCTGACTGTTTTTGCTTTTATCTTGTTACCCATAAGTGGATTTATTATTGGAAGAATAGGGAAGAGCTTAAAGCGGACATCGTCTAAACTTCAAGTGAGAATGGGAGAGCTGTTGTCTAATGTGGAGGAGACGCTGACAGGTTTGCGAATTATTAAAGCATTTAATGCAGAAGATCAAGCAAATAAAAAGTTTAATGGGGTTAATGAAATTTATCGAAATACCATGTTGAGCATGTTTCGTAAACGTGATTTGGCTTCTCCAATGAGTGAGTTTCTTGGAGCTACGGTGATGATGTTGCTTGTTTGGTACGGGGGTAATATGGTTTTTGATGAGTCTGGAGACTTTACAGGGCCACGATTTTTAGCTTTTATTGCCATGTTTTTTCAATTGTTAACACCGGCTAAGTCTTTATCTACAGCATATTACAATATTCAAAAAGGGGCTGCTTCAACAGAACGAATTGATGCCGTGATTGAGGCAGAAAATACCATCGTTGAAGTGCCTAAGGCAGAAGAAGTAGTTGGGTTTAATACCGCTATAAAGTTTAACGATGTAAGTTTTGCTTATGGAAAAACTACGGTTTTAAAGCACATTAATTTAGAAATCAAAAAAGGACAAACGGTTGCTTTAGTTGGTCAGTCCGGAGGTGGAAAATCCACTCTAGTTGATTTATTGCCTCGTTTCTATGACGCAAAGAGTGGCTCCATTACATTAGATGAAAAGTCAATAAAATCATACCGAATTAAGGATTTACGAGCATTAATGGGTATTGTATCCCAACAATCGATTCTGTTTAATGATACTATCTTTAATAACATCGCATTGGGGGTAGAAAATCCAACCATGGAAGCTGTAATTGAAGCAGCGAAGATTGCAAATGCGCATGAATTTATTGAAAAAATGCCAGATGGATATCAAACCAACATTGGAGATGGAGGTGGTAAACTTTCCGGTGGTCAGAAACAGCGTGTTAGTATTGCCAGAGCAGTATTGAAAAATCCGCCGATTATGATTCTAGATGAGGCGACATCTGCCTTGGATACAGAATCTGAAAAGCTCGTTCAAGAAGCGTTATACAAATTAATGCAGAATAGAACGTCTATTGTCATTGCCCACCGCTTGTCAACTATTCAGCATGCAGATGAAATTGTGGTGCTACAAGATGGAGAAATAGCAGAGCAAGGTTCTCACGATGAGTTGATAGCTCAAAATGGGGTGTACAAAAAACTAACTGACTTGCAGACTTTTGCCTAAGACAACTTAAGCGCTTAGAGCTGTATGATTACCTGTATTGGATTGCTAAGAGAATGAAAAAACACACCTTTTGAGATTAGATTTGTAAAAGTTCATTTTTAATACAGCATTCTATGCGGATAAATTCTTAAGTGTTGGTCTTTAATGGTTTCATACAACAGATCTCGCAGACCATCGATGTTGACTTTTTTATGCGCTGAAATGAAAATACAAGGATAGTTCTCTTTGGCCATCCAGGTTTTCATTAACTCTTCCAAAGAGTAGTTTTCTCTAGTCTTTGGTGTTAAATCGTCTTCGTCTTTTTTGATGTAAGTAAATGCATCAATTTTATTAAAGATCATTATGGTAGACTTGTTTAGAGCGTTCAAATCTTTCAATGTCTCTTTAACGGTGTTTATGTGCTCCTCAAAGTTTGGATGAGAAATGTCAACCACGTGAATCAATACATCTGCTTCTCTTACTTCGTCTAATGTTGATTTAAAAGAGTCAACCAAGTGGTGTGGAAGTTTTCGGATAAAACCTACCGTATCTGAGAGTAAAAATGGCAGATTACCTACTACCACTTTACGCACGGTAGTATCTAGCGTTGCAAATAGTTTGTTTTCAGCAAATACATCTGATTTCGTTAACAAGTTCATAAGTGTGGATTTACCAACGTTGGTGTATCCTACCAAAGCAGCACGAATCATTTGTTCACGACCTTTTCGCTGTGTCGCTTTTTGCTTATCAATCTTTTTAAGCTTAGCTTTTAGTAAAGCAATTTTATCTCGAATAATACGTCTATCCGTTTCAATTTCTGTTTCCCCGGGTCCACGCATACCAATACCACCTTTTTGACGAGAAAGGTGGGTCCACATTCTTGTTAGTCGAGGAAGCAAATACTCGTATTGCGCTAACTCCACTTGTGTTCTTGCCTCAGCAGTACGAGCACGTTTAGCAAATATGTCTAGTATCAGATTACTTCTATCAAGAATCTTAGTGTTCAGCGCTTTTTCTACATTTCTCAATTGAGATGGGCTCAGCTCATCATCAAAAATTACCATTTGAATGTTATGTGTTTTCACATAAGCAGCAATGTCATCTAGCTTACCTGAACCCACAAAAGTCTTAGGGTTGGGAGTAGATATTTTTTGCGTAAACCTAGCTGCTTCAGTAGCTCCGGCTGTTAAGGCTAAAAACGACAATTCGTCGAGGTATTCTTCTACTTTAGCTTCGTCTTGTTCTTGCGTAATGATACCAACCAAAATGGCAGTTTCATCTTTCTTTTCAATGGTTTCGTGTAGATTCATGTAGAGAAATTACTCAATTTATGGGTTAAAACCAAGGACGAGCTACTGCTGAAAATGGCCAAGGAATTGCAGAAAAAATTAATACCAACGCAAGTAAGTAATAAACAGCAATTCTTCTGTGTTTAGCAGCATCTGTTGTTCCTTTTTTGCTCATGATTCTACCTAAGGTAATGATGGCTATTGCAACAATCATTGATAGCGCATGTTCCACTGTCCAAAAACGCATAATTGGGTCTTTCATGGCATTGGCCATATCTCCTAATCCAGCTTTCACAACAGGGCTAATTCCATATAAAATAAGTCCGATTAATAGCTGCGTATGTGCACTGATAAAAGTAAAAAGGCTCAATTTATTATCGCCTGCAGTGTATTCTTTCTTTCCAAACCATCCCGCAAAGGCTTTAATAATAGTAATTATTAATAGTGCTAATACGACGTATCTTAAAGCCGAGTGCAAATGCATTAATCCTGTATACATAATTGTAAATTTTAAAAGTTCAAATGTAATGAAAACCCTAGGTAAATTCTTAAAGGAGACAATTCACCTGCCATTCTTTTATTAATTTTAGCCACCTCAATCTACAAAACACATTATCTACTATGAGGTTTTTTATACCACTCATCTTTTTGCTTATTTTTCAATCAGGATTTAGTCAAGTTACTTTTCCGGTGAATGGCAATCGCAACCCAAACAATAATACGATTGTATTTAAAAATGCTACCATTACAAAAGCGCCAGGAGAGGTGCTTAAAAATTCGACGCTTTTAGTAAAGAGTGGTCGAGTAGAAGGGGTCGGTAATGACTTGAATATTCCATCTAATGCTGTGGTTTATGATTTAAAGGGTGCTTACATCTACCACTCATTTATTGAGCCGTTTTCGAGTTATGGCATGCCTGAGGTTAAAAAGTCAGGTTGGTCTGCAAAGCCGCAGATAGAATCCAATAAGAAAGGAGCCTACAACTGGAATGAGGCTATTAAGGCAGAAGTAAAGGCTGCTGACCTTTTTACTAGAAATCAGAAAGAAGCAGATGAGTTTTTAAAGAATGGATTTGGTCTTGGAATATCACATCATAAAGACGGAATTTTAAGAGGAACGGCTGCTCTTGTTAGTTTTGGAGGTGCGTCAGATAATCAGTCGCTTAAGCAACAAGAGGTTTACACCGCTTACTCATTTGATAAAGGCAGTTCACGTCAGGATTACCCTTCTTCTTTAATGGGTATTATCGCACTTATGCGACAAACACATTATGATGCAGCGTGGTATAGAACAGCCAACAGAAACAAAGAAGTGAACCTTACTTTGGCACGCATTAATGAGACTGCGAGTCTTCCAAAGTTGATAGATGTGGGTGATTACTTATCCATTTATCGTGCAGATAAGATTGCTAAAGAGTTCGGTTTTGATTTCATCATGAAGGCGAATGGAGATGAATACCTTCGTGCCAAAGACTTCGGAGAAAAGAAAATTAAAATGGTCATTCCATTAAATTTTCCTGATGCTTATGATGTAACTAACCCGTATGATGCCATGAATGTGTCTTTGGCTGATATGAAACATTGGGAAATGGCTCCTTTTAACGCAGCTATTTTAAATGAGGAGGGAGTTTCTTTTGCATTCACTGCTGATGAACTGCCAAAAGTAGAGCAGTTTTTACCCAATTGGAGAAGAGCGATAGAAGCTGGTTTGCCAGTTGAGAAAGCGTTAGCTGCGGTCACAACTAATGTAGCCGATATGTTTAGCTTGGAGGATGTAAATGGACGAATTGAAAAAGGGCGTCCTGCAAATTTCTTTATTGCTTCTAAACCGATATTCGAGAAAGATGCTGTAATTTATGAGCAATGGGTAAACGGTGAACAACATGCTTTTGCCTCTATGGCGACGATAGATATTCGAGGAACCTACGATTTAAATTTGGAAACTGATGAGCAATTTGAATTATCGATCGAAGGCTCGATTACGAAGCTGACGGCTAAAGTTAAAGCTGCCGACACTACCTTGAAAGCGAATATAGTCCTAAACGGAAATCAAGTTACGCTTACTTTTACACCTGTTGGCTCGAGTGAGGTGTTACGATTTTCCGGGTATATCAGTGAATCAAAGAGCAGAATATGGACGGGGAATGCACTAACGCCCGGCGGAGAATGGGTAAAGTGGGGTGCCATTAAAACAGGCACATTTGAGGACAAATCCAAGCCTGAAGAAAAGAAAGATTCACTTTCAAGAGGTGCTATTTGGTTTCCGAATATGGCTTTTGGAGATTCTATTATTCCGCAGCAACAAAACATGATTATTAGAAATGCAACGGTTTGGACCAATGAATCGCAGGGTATTCTTCGAGAGACGGATGTATTAATTGTCGATGGAAAGATAGCTCATGTAGGCCCCAAATTGGACTTAAGTATTATCTATCCTAAAAAGATACCTAATATCTTAGAAATTGATGCAAAAGGGCTTCATCTTACGCCAGGAATTATCGACGAGCATTCTCATATCGCTATTAGCCGAGGAGTAAATGAAAGTGGGCAGGCCAACTCTGCGGAGGTATCAATTGGAGATGTAGTTAACTCAAACGATATTAATATCTATCGACAACTGTCAGGAGGTGTTACTACTTCTCAGCTTCTTCATGGGTCTGCCAACCCGATTGGTGGTCAAAGTGCTCTGATTAAATTAAAGTGGGGAGAAACGCCTGACGAAATGATCATTGAGAATGCAAAAGGACACATTAAGTTCGCTTTGGGTGAAAACGTGAAGCAGTCCAACTGGGGTGATCGGAAAACGGAGCGTTTCCCTCAAACAAGAATGGGTGTGGAGCAGCAATTTTACGATGATTTTTATCGAGCAAAAGAGTACAGAGATGTATGGAAATTGTACAATGCGAAAAGCAATCGAGAAAAGAAAGATGCTGTGGCACCTCGCAGAGATCTAGAGCTGGACGCATTAGTGGAAATATTGAATGAGGAGCGCTTTATTACTTGCCATTCTTATGTCCAGTCAGAGATTAATATGCTCATGCATGTCGCCGATTCTATGGGTTTTAAGATTAATACGTTTACCCATATACTTGAAGGTTATAAAGTGGCAGAAAAAATGAAAGCTCATGGAGCTTACGGTTCTACCTTTTCTGATTGGTGGGCGTATAAGTTTGAGGTAAATGACGCCATACCATATAATGGAGCAATTATGCATAAAGTAGGGGTTACTGCAGGGTTTAATTCAGATGATGCGGAAATGGGTAGACGATTAAATCAAGAAGCTGCTAAGGCTGTAAAATATGGTGGTGTAGAGGAAATAGAAGCATTAAAGTTTGTCACTTTAAATCCGTCCAAAATGCTT
>CBFHLF010000060.1:0-12474 GCA_965656555.1 uncultured Acidiluteibacter sp.
TTCTATTTTTCGTAAAGTACTGATTTCATTTTCAGTGGCAAAAAACAAAGAAGTAGTCTCTGCTAAAGTGTTCGCTTGCTTCACTACCCGATTGATGATGGTATCCTTATCGTCTTTTAGATCAAAGTGCACAAGGTGAGACACGCCGCCAAAGTCATGTATCTGCTCAAGATCTTCAGTTGAAACAATGCAAACACGGTAGTAATCTTCTTCTCTAAAGTCGTCTAGCGTGGTTACGCTTCGTTGATCAAAAAATGGCGCATTAAGCATCACTATTTGTCCAGTATTTCGCTTCTCTAGACTTTTGTATACTTTACTTGCATTCAACTTATTGTTGACAAACACAAGCACTTTATGGTAAGTTACTGCATCACCAATCAACACATTAATCAGGTTCAGCTTGGTCTTGAAGTTTCTTACTTCATAAACAAGCGGCTCGATCAACTCCAAGTCTACTTTCTTTTCAGTCTTGACTTCGATAAAAGCCGGAAAGCGCAAAAAGTCTTCAATCATATGAGCCACTTTCGGATGATTCACTTCTGTAAAGACTACATGTTGTGCTTTTTCAGGCACATTCTCGCCCAACTGTTTGGTTGCTGTATGCGTTCCCAGTCGGGTAATGTGATCCGCTCCATCCACAATGAACAATTCAATTTGAGTGATATTGATTCCCGTTTTGTAATAAAACGGCTGCAATCGCTCGGGTGTCGCAATCACTACATCTACACCTTCAGCCAATAAATCCCTCATGTAGTCGAAGTTACTTCCTTTGCGAATCGTTTCTACCCGTAAATCAGTATTGACACCTAATTCCTCAAAAAGAAGTACTAATTCATCTACTTTCTCCTGAGTAGGAACTAAAATCAAAGCACGTGGAGCATCGCCTTTGGCGAAAATCAGCTTGGAAATTACACCCATCACCACTGCAGTGGACTTACCGGTAGCTTCCGGAGCTACTGCTACTACATCATGCCCTCCAACAATACGATTAATGGTTTGGGATTGAACTTGAGTAGGATGGTGTATTCCTTTGGCATTTAATGCAAGCTTTAGCTGCTTATTTATTTTCAATGAATCTAATGACACGGTGGTGATTTTTATAGATAAACCACAAAATTAAACATTTGAAACGCCAATCTTCACTTTTATCATAGCGGAGATGAAAGTAAGCTAAAAGGAACGGTCCTTGAGCTGTCTTATACTTTTTATTAGAAACTGAACTTTGGAATCATAAGACCGTTAACCACATGTATAAAACCATTACTCTGAGCAACATCAGGAATGGTAATTGCTGACTTATTCCCATGAAAATCTGTTATAATAAGCTTTCTTTTATCTATGTTAAAAAGCAACTGATCTCCATTTACAGTAACTAATTTAGCTGCCCCATTATTTTTTCGTACTAACTTCTTCAGCTCTTTAGTAGTATAACTTTTAGGCAACACATGGTATGATAATACAGCTTGTAAATTTTCTATTTCCTTTGAAGTCAATAACTGATTTATCAAAGCTTCAGGTTGGACTTCAAAAGCATCATTGGTTGGTGCGAATACAGTAAAAGGGCCCTCGGACTTCAGTTGCTCTTCCAACCCAGCTACATGAACTGCTTTAACTAGAATGGTGTGATCTTTTGAGTTGGCTGCATTTTCAACAATATTTCTATCAGGTAACATTTCAGCTCCACCAACAACCTTTGCTTTCTGTGCATTTGCAGAGTGAACTAATAAAAATGTAAAAATGGTTAATAATGCAACTAATCTGATGTACTTTTTCATAATGGAATATTTTTTGTTTACCCCACTTACGAAGAAAGTATCCTCTCGGATTTAATTGGTTATAACTTTCCGTATTCTTTTTTTAATGAACGCTCAAATAAGAACGGTCCAAATGGAAGAAGTGAAGCAAAAAAACCAATAAAAAAGCGCTCGACCGTCCACTTTAACTTTAGGGTAACTAGTAATAAATAAATCCCATAGGCAATAAACAACACACCATGTACCCACCCAAAATACTTTACCGGCTCAGGGATATCCATTAAATATTTAAACGGCATGGCGACAAGCACTAGCAAAAGAAAAGAGACACCTTCAGCGATGCTAATTTTTCTGAATGTCTTTAATAAAGAATCTTGATTCATTCTATTTTTTTTGACAAAGGTAATCAAGGGCATCTATTATTCAACAGATTGCGAAAAAAGGTTAAAACACACCACTAAGCGATAAAAAAATGCAGTTCATCTAACTTTTTTGTTGCAGAATTCAAAAAACATCTTATATTTGCTTCGTCAATGAGTTTAAGAGTAGCTCATTTGATTTAAGTAGTAGGTTTAGTTTTTAGAGCAGCGAGGGGTCGCTGCTCTTTTTTTGTGCCCAATTGATACGTCTAACCTTATCAAAAGCTACTTAAAAAAATATAACTTTGAAGTTATTGGTTGACCATAAAACCTCATCTAAAAACAGAATGTGCAATTAGGTGTTCAACCTCTACTATATACGATAAACGATTTAACTTTTTGATACTTTTCGACGAACAGACTGCTGAGGATTTAAACTTTAAAGAAATAAGAAATCAACTTATTGAATTTTGTTATGGTGAAACAGCCCAGAAAAAGTTTCAATTGTTAAAGCCGCTAAAAAACCTAAATAGCGCTGACTACCAATTAAGCTTAGCTAATGAATTACTGCGTATTCGAGAAGAAGCAGTCCGATTTCCACGACTAGAATTTAAAGAACTGCTTTATGAGTTAAAGATTTTAGGTAAGCAGGGAGCAGTTCTAGAGTTAGATAGTATCATAAAAATATTGGATGCTAGTAGGCTCGTCAATGAATTATTAAAATTCAGCCAAAAAAATCGAGAGGAGTTTCCATTACTCTCCTCTTTAATACAAGGTGCAGAATATACGCAAGAGATTGTAGAAGCAATCGAACGTATATTGGATAACAAACAACGGGTAAAAGACAACGCATCAGAAGAATTGTATCGTATTCGAATGAGCATAAATGCAACGCGCCGTCAGATCACTAAAAACTTCGACATTGCGCTCAAACGCATGCGCTCTAAAGGATATCTTGCCGAATCAAATGAAGGTTTGGTAAATGATCGACGTGTGCTCTCCATCGTTTCTTCCTACAAACGACAAGTAAAAGGTAAAATTCTTGGGTCCTCCAATACTGGGTTTCTTACCTATATAGAACCAGAAGAAACCCAAAGTTTGAATTTTGAGCTGGAGCAGTTACTTGATGATGAGCGAAAAGAAATTACACGAATTTTTAAGGCGCTTACTGCATTAATTCAAAAACACCTTCCGCTAGTTGAAATGTATCAGCAGATTTTAACCGATTTGGATTTTATTCAAGCTAAGGTAAAATACGCTCAGTTGATCAATGGTGTAAAACCTGCTTTGGTAGATGAAAGCTATATCGAAATGACTAAAGCGTATCATCCACTGCTATGGCTTAAAAATGAAGAATTAAAAAAAGAAACTTTACCACAAACTATCCGCATGGATAAGTTTAGCCGAATGTTAGTCATTTCTGGACCCAATGCTGGCGGTAAATCCATTACGCTAAAAACAGTCGGGCTGCTGCAATTGATGGTCCAATGCGGACTATTGGTTCCAGTTGATGCCAACAGTAAGTTTGGTTGGTTCCACCATATTTTATCAGATATTGGAGACAATCAAAGCATCGAAAATGAATTGAGCACATACAGCTATCGACTAAAGCGCATGCACTACTTTCTTGGAATTGCAAATAAAAGAACGCTGCTATTATTGGATGAATTCGGTACTGGATCCGATCCTGATTTAGGTGGAGCCTTGGCAGAAGTGTTTTTTGAAAAACTCTATTCTAAAAAAAGCTTTGGAGTGATTACTACGCATTACGGAAACATAAAATTAAAAGCCGCTCAATTGGCCAACACCCTAAATGCCAATATGCTTTTTAACGTAGACACCTTACAGCCGATGTACAAACTTTCTATCGGTCAACCTGGATCTTCATTCACCTTTGAAGTAGCTGCTATTAATGGGATTGAAGAAGAGTTAATCCAATTGGCGAAGGAAAAAGTAAATTCTACGAAGGTGGAAATGGACAAATTGATTGCAGAGCTGCAGCGCGAAAAATCCAACTACGAAACCATTAATGCACAAACACGGCTTGCAAAGATAATTGCTGAAGACGAGCGAAAAGCCTACGAAGAAAAGCAACAACATTACGAGGAGCGCCTAGAGCGGCAGCAAGAAGTGATGGAACGCAACAATAAATACGTGACCAGTGGGAAGAAAATGATCCACTTTATTGAATCCTACCAATCGAAAAAAGGGAACAAAGCATTGCTTGGAGAGCTCAAAAAATACATTGCGATAGAAAAGAGCAAAATAGAGGAAGCCGAGAAAGAAGCAAAACTAAAAGCAGCCGTAAAATCTAAGCAACCCAATAAGCGAAAGAAAGCGAAAAAGAAGGCAGAGAAACCAATCTTAGTAGGCAGTACCGTGAAACTGAAAGACGGTAAACAAGGAGGGAAAGTGCTAGAAATAAACGGTAAAGAAGCTATTGTCGCTTTTGGGAATTTTAAAACAAAAACACAACTCACTAAGTTATTAGTAATCTCATAACCATCCGACTACCCAAAATACACTAGCTTAGAGTCACCTATTCCACCTAAATAATTCACTTTAGGCTAAACAAACCTATTTATTTATCGTAATAATAGGACGACTAATAGTAATTTAAGCGAGATTCATCGAACAATCAACACACAATTTAAAAAGTTAGGTGTAATTTTGCTTCAAAATCTACAATAGCTAAAAACGATGAAACTCTTCTTATCTATTCTCTTTACCTCTTTATTCACTTCTGTCAACGCTCAAATTATTAGCCAGTTCAATTGGAATTCAGGCTCCCCACTAACAGCGCAAGTAGGCCCAAATGCAACTTCGGTTAGTTCTTCAGCTACTATCTCAACAGGCGGAAGAGGTGGAACAAATGGGTTGAATGCAGGCCTGCCCAAGATGGACATCGATCTTGTTATTCCAGGATCCCCGACATTTGATGTTAGCGGAATAGATCTATCTATTGATTATCAAAGAGATGAAAGCCAAATTGAATTAGTAAGCAGAGGGAATAGTTTATTACTAGATGCTAGTGGGGGTCAACTTTCTGTAAGTTACCGAGTAGAAAATGGTGCAGGTGGATTTGTTACTGTTAGCTCCGGCAATGTTTACGCAATTCCAAATGATAATTCATTTCGAACCTATCGGTTTTATTACATTCCTGAAACAGGAATAGGAACCCTTCTGGTAGAGAACGTAGTTGTTTGGACAAATGATGGAGCCGACAATAGAAACCTATTTTGGACGGCTTCGGACGATGTTATAATTGCAGCTCAGGGCGATGGTAGCGGATCAAACAGGGCATTCTTAGACAACTTTATTGTAGGCTCTATCACTGCGGCACCGCTACCAATTGAGTTATCTTACTTTAAAGTGTTTAAGCAAGTAAATGCTGTTCGATTAGAATGGGAAACTAGTAGTGAAGTAAACAATGATTATTTCACTATAGAAAAGTCTTATAATGCTAGGGAATGGGTAGCTATTGATGAGATTAATGGTAAAGGTAATAGTACCGTAACCAAGCAGTACTCTTCTTACGATTATGACATAATTCCTAACAAAACAACCTACTATAGATTGAAGCAAACCGACTTCAACGGAGATTTTACTTACTCAGAAATACAAGTGATAAAAGGTATTGGAATTAAACAGCCCATTTCCATCTTTCCTAATCCTGCAGCACAGCAATTAAGGATAAATACTGCATCCAAAGCGGATGTCCGCATTTTTAACTTATCTGGACACCTACAAATCGAGATTCCTAACTATCAATCTAACAGCGAAATTAATGTTGGAGCATTACCTAGAGGAAACTATGTAGTGCAGATTATTTCTGAAGGAAAATCCACTACTCAAAAAGTGGTGCTGGAGTGATCAATTACATTCGATTCGTTTTCCACTTAGAGCTTTCTGATCCATTATTCTCAGCAGTTTGAATAGCAGCTTTCTTATTTGATTCAAATAATTTAGCAGCCATTAATGCAGCGAGTAAATCCTCCTCATCAGTATTTTCTTCTAGCTCTTCAGGAGTGTAGTATTTTTTTACAAAGTTGGTATCGAAGTCCCCGCTAACAAAAGCATCGTGTTGAAGTGCAAACTTACAAAATGACAAAGTAGTCTGTACTCCGCTTATTTCATAGTCATCAATAGCACGTATCATTCGTAGGCGTGCTTCTTCTCTGTCTTTCCCAAAAGTGATTAACTTAGAAATCATTGGGTCATAATAGATGGGAATCTCCATTCCTTCTTCAAAACCATCATCTACACGAATCCCTAATCCCTGTGGGCGTTTGTAAGTGTCCAAAGTTCCAATATCAGGTAAAAAATTATTCAATGGATCTTCAGCATAAACACGCACCTCAAAGGAATGTCCGTGCATAGGAATTTCTTCTTGACGATAAGGTAACTTCTCCCCTCTCGCAATATTAATTTGTTCGCGAACTAAATCAAAACCAGTAATTTGCTCGGTAACAGGATGTTCTACTTGCAGTCGTGTATTCATTTCTAAAAAGTAGAAATTCTTATTTTCATCTAATAAAAACTCTACCGTTCCTGCACCAACATACTCACACGATCGAGCTACATTCACTGCCGCTTCTCCCATTGCTTGGCGTATTTCAGGTGTAAGCACAGCTGAAGGTGCCTCTTCAATTACTTTTTGATGCCTACGCTGAATCGAGCACTCCCGCTCATGCAAATAAAGTGTATTTCCGTGCTGATCGGCCAATATTTGAATCTCAATATGGCGAGGTGACCCCACAAATCGTTCGATAAAAACAGCTCCATCACCAAAAGATGATATCGCTTCGGACACAGCTCGATCCATTTGCTCCTCAAAATCTTCAACTCGCTCTACTACTCGCATTCCTTTACCGCCACCACCTGCAGAAGCTTTTACCAATATAGGGAAACCGACTTCTAATGCTCGTTTTTTTGCTTCTGCAATATCTGTAATGGCCTCATCAGTTCCTGGAACTAATGGAATGTCGTATGCTTTTACAGCAGCTTTAGCCGCTAGCTTACTACCCATTACTTCCATAGCTTCGGGTGAAGGCCCTATGAACGTTATACCTGCATCAGTTACCTTTTTAGTAAACCCTGCATTTTCTGATAAAAACCCGTAACCTGGATGAATCCCATCTACGTTTAGTTCTTTACAGATACTAATGATTTTATCGCCTAATAAATAAGACTCTGAAGAAGCAGGAGGCCCTAAAAGAACAGCTTCATCGGCGTATTTTACAAATGGGGCTTTTCGATCTGCTTCTGAAAAAACAGCCACTGTTTTAATCCCCATTTCTTTGCATGTTCTCATGATACGCAATGCAATCTCACCTCTATTCGCTACTAATATCTTCTTCATCTTTTGTCTCAATATTTACTGCTAAATTATGAATTAAAGCCTTTTTTAAAAACACTCGTTAATATCTTTCACAATATTACCTTTGTAGCATGTTGTTATTTTATGCTACCGATATTAAAGGTGATATAATCACGCTAGACGAAAACGATTCTAAACACGCTATCAGAGTGTTAAGGCTGCAGTCGGGCGACTCAGTGTATGTAGTCGATGGAGAAGGGTCTCAATATGAATGTCACGTTCTAGATCCTCATCCAAAAAAATGTGCGTTATCAATTCAGAATAAAACCTTTCAAAAAGACCCATTTGGTCACTTAACGATTGCTGTAGCACCCACAAAAAATAATAATCGGTATGAATGGTTTCTTGAAAAAGCAACTGAAATAGGCATAGGAAAAATAATTCCAATCATTACAACGAATTCTGAACGGCGAACCATTAAGCCAGAACGTATGGAAAAGGTGATCATCGCAGCCATGAAGCAGTCGCTAAAAACTTACCTACCAGAATTCTCTCCACTGGTAAAATTTAAAGAATTGATTAGCCAAGTCGATACAGACAATACCAACCTTTTGATTGCTCACTGCTATGAGGACACCACCAAAATAACCATAAAAGAAGGAGTAAATCCAAGCTTACCAACTTTATTACTAATTGGCCCAGAAGGAGATTTTACGACAGAAGAGGTTGCTTTTGCTAAAGAAAAAGGCTTTCAAGCAATAACACTAGGCGAACCAAGACTTAGGACGGAGACTGCAGCCATTTCTGCCTGTGTGCAATTAAACATGAACAACCATGAATAAACGAACGCTACTTTTTATTGGACTTTTGCTATTTGTTTCGAGTCTTTTTTCTCAAAACTATCAATTGGCCATTTTGAAATATAACGGAGGAGGCGATTGGTACGCTAATCTAGAAACTTCTTTGCCTAATTTAATCGCCTTTACCAACAAGAATTTGGGTACCAACATCAAAAAAGAACAAGCATTAGTAGAGGTTGGCAGTCCGAATCTATTTGATTACCCACTCATTCATATGACAGGCCATGGTAATGTTGTATTCTCCTCTCAAGAAGCTGAAAATTTAAGAAACTACCTCATCGGAGGAGGATTTCTTCACATAGATGACAATTATGGGATGGATCAATTTATTCGCCAAGAATTAAAAAAAGTGTTTCCAGAGTATGAATTGGTTGAAGTACCTTTTGGACATCCAATTTATCATCAAGCCTATGATTTTGATAACGGGCTCCCTAAAATTCACGAACACGATGACCTCATTCCTGCAGGGCTAGGAATTGTTCATGAGGGAAGGCTGCTACTTTTCTATACTTACGAATCTGACTTAGGTGATGGTTGGGAAGACCAAGAAGTGCACAACGACCCTCAAGAGAAAAGACTTGCAGCTCTAAAAATGGGTGCAAATATTATATCTTACGTTTTTCTAAGCGATGATCAATAAGCAAAAGGTTGAAGAGTTTATAAGTGAGCATATGCCCCTGGATGCTCCTGCTTTAGCATTAATGCTCAGTAAGCGATCAGATCTGCCTTCTGATTACATCATTAATCAAATACAAGGTAGAAAAATTGCTAAACAAAAAATACCGGACTGGAGTATTGAAGGTATTGTCTATCCACCAAAGCAGGCACTTGAGCAATGCTCTTCTTCCATAACTGGAAAATACAAAGCCAGCCTCATCTCTAATGGAATACGTTTTATTGATTTAACAGGGGGACTTGGGGTAGACACCTATTACCTTGGAGACAAGTTTCGTGAAGTTGTTTATGTTGAAGCAAATTCGGAATTATTTGAAATTAGTAAGCAAAATCTAACGCTCCTAATGCCAAATAAAGAAAAAGAGTTTCTAAATATTACAGCAGAAGCTGCTGTTAAACAACTGCCAGGTAACGTCGATTTAATTTACGTTGACCCTGATCGAAGAACAAGCAAATCATCTAAAGGTGTAAGGATAAGTGATTGTTCTCCAAATGTGTCTAATATAGAGCAAGAACTGTTAACCAAAAGTGCACATATCTTGGTTAAGTTTTCTCCATTACTTGATATTAAACAAGCAATGCGAGAGCTAAAATACATTAGTAAAATTCACATAGTAGCAGTAGATAATGATTGTAAGGAAGTATTATTTGAGCTGAATAACGAACCACCTCAGTATATTGACATTCCTATTTCCTGTATCAATTTTACCAAAAATGGACCTGAGCAGTTTCACTTTTCTTTAGATGAAGAAGAACAGGTCAAGCCTTCATTTTCAGAACCACTAAAATACCTATACGAACCTAATGTTTCCATATTGAAGGGGGGTGCATTTAAATCAATTGCTCACAAAATGAAGCTAGGTAAACTAGCCACAAATAGCCATTTTTACACAAGCAATGATTACATCTCTGACTTTCCGGGGAAGCGATTTAAAGTAATCTCTGTTTCTTCTCGATTAAAAGGGATAACAAAGAAAGCCAACATTATCAGCAGAAACCATCCATTAAAACCGGATGAAATCCGAAAAAAAGGAAAGATAAAAGATGGTGGAAATGACTTTCTCATTGCAACTAAGCTAATGAACAACCAACCTACTTATATTCTGTGTGAATTGATATAAACAAAAAAGCCACCGTTAGTACGGTGGCTTCTGTTAATATCTTTAGGCTAATTAAGCCATCTGTGCATTAGGTTGTCCTAAACTCTTTAACAGTCGCATGTGAGACTTGAAAGCTTCACTAAAAGTATCAAACTCATTATATGGTACTCCAAACTCCTTAGCAGTCTTCTGAACGATTTTAGAAATTTCAGGATAATGAACATGACTAATGTTTGGGAAAATATGATGCTCTACTTGATAATTAAGACCACCGATATACCACGATAATATTTTATTTTTACGTGCAAAGTTAGCGGTTGTCATCAATTGATGAACAGCCCATGTGTTTTCTATAGTTCCTTCGTTATTAGGAAGTGGTTGTTCTGTTTCTTCTACCACGTGAGCTAATTGAAAAATAACTGCTAATACTAATCCACAAACAAAATGCATTAATAGAAAACCAAGGATAATTCCCCACCAAGGCACACTGTCTATTACTAAAATAGGTATAACCAACATATAAACGGTATAAATAGCTTTACCTAAAACTAATTTAAAGATTTCACTTTTTAGGTTCATTTTTTTACCATGATATAGCCCTCTTTTGTAATAGGAAGTTAACTGCTTAATATCTTTAAAGGTATACCAAAAAATAGTCATTAACCCATACAAAAAGAAAGCGTAGATATGCTGGAATTTATGTAAAGGTTTATGATCTTCTTGAGTAGACATTCGAATCAAACCATTAGCATCAATATCTTCATCATGATCATAAACATTAGTGTAAGTGTGGTGTAAAACGTTGTGTTGAATTTTCCAATTTAGTTTGTGACCTCCCACTAAGATAATTGATGAACCGACTAGTCGATTAACCCATCCTTTACTAGAGAAAGAACCGTGATTACCATCATGCATAACACTCATACCTACTCCTGCCATACCTACTCCCATAAAAGCAGCTAGCAGTAGCATAGACCAAACTGGTAAAAAATCCATTACGATTAATATGTATGGAATAAAGTACAATGACATAATTCCAATAGCTTTAAAAGCAATACGTTTACTTCCGAATTTTGTAAGATTATTTTCTTTAAAATACCCATCAACTCTCTTACGTAAGGTAGAGAAAAACTTCGCCTGATCCTTGTTGATGTATTTAATTGCTGGCTTCATTCTTTAATTTTAGTTTGCTAAATTACGATTATATTGGGAAGTTCAGCAAGTAAAATCACAGTCCAAATAGGCTATCTACATTCTTTTCATTGTTTTTATTAAACAAGAAGTAGGTTGTTCCAATTCGTAAAGTATTCATTTTAAACTTAACAGGAGAGTTAAACAAACTTGTTCTAAAATCGGTCAATTGGCGTTCGTATTGAACAGAAAAAAGAAAATTTTTCCAGCAATAGCCAAATGAAGTATTCAAACCGATACCAAATCGCTTAAACTCGATGTCAGACTCAGGAAACACACGTGTATCTGAATTTTTATACTCTACAGTTTTCTTAGCAGCTAAAATAGTGTTAAACGTTGGACCCATTAAAAACTGAAATTTAGATTTGTAATTAAAGCCACCCATAAGGTTATACACAAAACGAGTTATTTCGTAGGTTTCAAGTTCTGTATTTAATTTGTCATTCGTGGAGCGAACTAATAAATATGAAGTGTTAATTAGACCCTCTGTCTGCACTGCAAACTTAAATGGGAACCTTCGCGACACTTGCTCTCTCGAAGGTCCATAATTAATTGAAAGGCCAACTGACCCTCCATAATTTAGTGGAAAATCAAAATTCTTCTTAACCTTTTTATTTTGATTTACTCCATAAGAAGAAGCATTTAAAGAGGTAACAATGCCAAAATTAATTGACTGCCCCACAACAACTGTGAAACAATAAAACACTCCCAAGAAAAGCAAAAAGAAACTTCTCATTTTGTTTATTTAATATAAAGACTACTAATCATGTCTTTTTGTTGTCTCGTATATTTAATTTGGAAAAACTAAGGGGTCAGGAAATTGAAAATCATACGAAAGTGCGTTCTTAAGTTTTTTACAAGAAATTACCTTGCCAATTGCGGGCTCACCAGCATCAGAGTAGCTTGGCGATTCTAGGTTATATAAAATAGCCATTTTTGAATAAAAAAGTGCTTTAACAGGATGCTTGTCACTAACAGCATTATAAACTCCTGTATGGTTTCCATGCATTAATTTCAAAGAAATATTAATACAATCTTTTAAATGAATCATGTTTACCATTTGATTACCTCCCGTAATACCATTCTTACCAGACAACACAGTAATTGGGTTTCTGCCATTTCCGCACAATCCCCCAAATCGAAGAACCGCTACAGCGATATCTTTTAACTTCAAAAAACGTTGTTCTGCTTCAATTAATCGAATAGCTCGTTCGG
>CBFHLF010000061.1:0-12415 GCA_965656555.1 uncultured Acidiluteibacter sp.
AAGATTGACCCATTAAAAGACTGTTTTATTGAGGTTAACCCTTTCGAAGAATTAAAAGATGAGCAATCAAATTTATCAGGAGTCAGAAAAGCCATAGGACATAAGCTTGAAAATCATCCACTCGGCATATTCCCAGCCGGAGAAGTATCTACTTACAAAAGCAGAAAAATTCAAGATAAAGCATGGGAAAAAAATAGCCTAAAATTCATTAAAAGCCTTAAATTACCTGTAGTTCCCGTTTATTTTAAAGGTTCTAACTCTACCCTATTCCACCTTTTAGGTATAGTGGCACCTAAAATAAGAACAGCCAAACTGCCAAGCGAGCTGCTGAATAAGAAAAATAAAACTATTGAAGTTAGAATTGGCAGTCCCATAAGTGTAAAAGAACAAGCTTCTTTTGAAGATATTAATCAATATGGGAGATTTTTAAGGATCAAAACATACAGTTTAGGATCATCTTTAGAAGTTAAACGTTTCTTCAACTATAGTTTAAAACGAAAGCAAAAACAAGAGGCAGTTATTCCACCAATTGAAGAGTACCTTATTGAAGGTGAATTAAACAGTCTGACTAAAGAGCACCACTTATTCGATTCAAGTTCCTTTTCAGTTTATTGTACTCCTGCCAAACTCATTCCTAATACCATTCGAGAAATCGGAAGACTTCGCGAGATTACTTATCGAGCAGTAGGAGAGGGCACCAATAAAGAAATAGATACAGACGAATTTGATTTGTATTATCATCACTTAATCATTTGGGATAGATCTGCAAAAAAGGTAGTTGGTGGATATCGGTTAGGGAGAGGGGAAGACATTATGTCGAGATATGGAAAGAAAGGTTTTTATATCAATAAGTTGTTCCGATTTTCCTCTGAATTCTATCCAATACTTCACCAATCAATAGACCTTGGGAGATCCTATATAATAGCTGATTATCAAAAGAAACCACTTCCGCTATTTCTACTTTGGAAGGGAATCTTCTTTTTTATTTTAAAAAATGAAAACTACAGGTACTTAACAGGCCCAGTTAGTATCAGCAATGAATTCTCATCCTTCTCTAAGAGTCTAATTATCAAATTTCTTAAAAAGAATTACTATAATACTCAGCTTGCAAAATGGGTGAAACCAAGAAACGAGTTCAAAGTTAAAATTGATCAAAAAGAACTTGAAGAAGTAATGGAGCTAACAGCCGACGACTTACAAAAGCTAGATCAGTTTATTGAAGATATAGAACCACGACATTTAAAAATACCTGTACTTTTCAAAAAATATTTAAAGCAGAATGCCAAAGTACTTGGATTTAACGTAGACCCAAAATTTTCAGACGCATTAGATGGTTTAATGCTTTTAGATATTTATAAAGTACCAATTGATATGATAAAGGGATTGTTAAAAGAGTTCAATGCTGAAAACCTATACGATTCTTATTTACTAAGAAAAGAAGCCATTCTAAAAAATAAAAGCCTCGACCAAAACTGATCGAGGCTTTCAAAACTATTAATTAATTTTCCATTAAAATTTCGCTCGAACGGAGAGTATAAAATTTCTCCCAGCTCCTGAAATACCTGAACTATATGGGCGATATCGCTGATCAGTTATGTTCTCTATTCCTGCAGTAACCTGCAGCGATTCATTTAATCGATACATGGCTTTTAAATTCAACGTATACCACGAAGGAGAAAATGCTTCCCCGTTGTCATCCAACGCATAAAATTCAGTTTTTGCCTGTTCTTCCACAGGCATATCATCTGCAGTGCGTTCTGCATTGTAAACCGCATACAACTGTACATCTAAATTGTTGTAATGATACGTTAATCGGGTTACTCCAAACATGGGTGCTACATGCCGACTAGGACTGGTTGAGCCATCATCCAACTCTTCTTCTCCTCGCTGATAGTTCAGCTGAGATGAAACCCCAAATCCTTCTGCTAACACTAGCTCTACACCCAACTGAGCACCAAACACTTCTGATTGTGCTGCGTTTTGGATGGCCTGAACTCGACTTAATTCACCGTCATACAGTACACTATCACTACCATTAAGTGTAAAGTCACGTCGAACCATCGCATTATCTAACAGGGTGTAATAAACAGTTCCATCTACTTTTAAAAAGTCGTTAATTTTAGCCGCAAATCCCACATCAAGGCTGTAAGCGTACTCTGCTTGCAAATTAGCGTTGGGCACCACCACAGCTCCCGGTTCAGAATCAAATACCTTCCCGATGTCATCTACGTTAGGAGAACGAAAGCCAGTAGCAGCATTTGCAGTGAAAACTAAGTCGTCTTTTGGTCTGATTACCAAACCAATACTCCCAGTTAATGCATCGCTATTTAAAGAAGTAGATGTTACCGGATAAGGAAATAGTGTAGTGTCAAAATCTGCTGCTAACTGAAAATTACTATAGCGCAGCCCTCCTTGAATCATCACCTTATCACTGGCTTGAAATTGGTTATTCACATAGGCTGCATAGCTTCCCCAAGTAGCATCTGGGTAGCGCGGCGAAGCAGCTCTAGAAGTTCCATTTAAGATATCCAAATCTGTACCTGTAGACGTTACATCATCAAAAACAGCCTCTACACCATAAAAGAAGTCGTTTCGGGGACCTATTTTCTTATTAAAATCCATGTTAAATGAATAAGCCGCTACTTCTTCCACACGTGTCTCCCGGATGGGATCGTTAAAATCTCGACTAATTCGGCTCTCCTCAAATGATTGCTGTGCCAATCGAATCGTGAACTCATCAAATGCAACAGTTTTATTCTGATGGGTGATGTTAAGGTTGTTCATCAGCCACTTTTGCGGTCCATATGACCACTCCCCATATCTTGGCAGTCCATTTCTTATTCGCTGATGGCGATCGTATCGGCCATAATCCGATGTTTCTGAATAGTGAAACCCATATTGAAAGTCCCATTTTTCATTTGGTTGAAACCGAATTTTCTGCATCATGTTTATTTGACTGTATCCGGTAGGATTTTGCACCTTAAGGTCTTCATTGTTCACGACTACATCAGCACCGTTTTGACGCTCTACAAAAAATGGGCGTAAATAATCATCGGGGCCATTGCTCCCCATTTTAAGATCACCATAATCGTTCGAACTAAAACTGGTAATCAATGCCCATTTTTTCCAACCAATATTTACATTAAAATGCCCAGTTTTTTCATTGTTTGCACTCGAATACCTTGCTACAGCCGACCCACTTACTAACGGATCATCATCAAGTGAAAATTGGGGAGTTAAGGTTTTAAAACTCATTACCCCTCCAATAGCATCACTGCCGTAAATATTAGACCCAGGTCCAAATAAGACTTCTGTTTTTTCAGTTGCAAATGGATCAAGTGAAATCACATTCTGCAAATTACCACTCCTAAAAATAGCGGTATTCATGCGAACCCCATCCACAGTATACAGCAGACGGTTAGTAGAAAACCCTCTAATCATAGGGCTACCGCCGCCTTGCTGACTTTTCTGAACAAACACTTCTCCAGAAATCGCCAATAAATCAGCAGCAGTTTGCGGGTTTTGTAAACTCACCTCTTTGGATGAAATAATGCGAATCTTTTCAGGTACATATTTGGAAATCGGCTTTGATCGACTGGCAGAAATCACCACCTGATCTAAATTTAATGCGGATGTATTCAAGGCCACTTGGAATGATTGCTTTTCAAGCGCCTCAAATGATCGGAGGATGATTTCATATCCAATCATTCTAATTTGAATTTGGTCAGCACCTTGAAACTTAGTGATATCGGCCTGTCCTTTTACATTAGTGGTTGTAAAGGCTGTAGGACTATCGCTTATGATTGCGGCAGCCTCCAGTGGCTCACCGTTTTGGGCATCGCGTATGGTCAATACTTGCCCGAAGCTGAATTGATACAATAAGATCATACAGCTCCATAAAACTATTTTTTTCATATTCTAATTCAATAGTATAATTCATTTATGATTAACTAATTTTTTCAATCACGATCATCAAATAACATAACCCCATTCTTAGTCTATTGACTAAAAAATTAAGGTAAGATTGATACCGAATTGAAATAATAAAATGCAGGAAACTATACTATTTCGGGAGGTGGAGTAAATCCCAGAATACTAAAAGAGAAGGCTATTTCGGAGAAAGGCGGCCAATTGATTACATCGTAAGTCAATTTTACATTACCGACATCTTCTGGATGCCAATAAAGCTTCGTAAAGAAAGAAGCAATTTGGGTCTTTGTTTCTTTTTTTGTCGAGTTAGTAGCAATATACCTCTGAGTATGTTTTTCTAAACCAATCGACATGGCGGTTTCTTCGGTATCCTTATAGCAATAAAAATGAAACTTACCATCTATCTCTTCTGTGCGAACAATATCGAAATAAACATCATTTTTAATAAACTCCTTACTGTGTTTCCACCTAATATGTTTTGGCGGATTAGAAACCCACGACTTATCCATCACAACTAACTCCAGCTCCTCATTGGACATTCCGGCGCGGATACTTCGCTTTACTTCTTTCTTCACACGATACTCCCAAACCTTGTACACGGGCATGTAACCAATGCACTGGTAAATGAAAAGCAACAGAAAAATGGAACCTAAAGCCTTTTTCAAGTGAATAGTTATTGGGTTAAGAACTCAAAAATAAGCGCATTTTTATAAACAGTGCTTGTCTATGTCTCTTAAGTAGCGATTATGATGAAATTTAACAAAGCACCTATTTAATAATTAACTTTGTACCAAATTAATAAACAAGATGAGAGAAAATTCAAATAGAGGCGGCGGAAAAAGAAACGAGAAAGGAAAATTTGATTCAAAAAAAGGAAGTGGAAAACCGGCTCGAACAAGCGGTTCAGACTCCTCAAAAGCAAGCAATACAAACAAGCCTGAAAATTCTAAAAAGACAGGAAAAAAGCCTTTCTCAAAAGGCAAGTTTAATCCGGGTAGTGGCTATAAAAAGTCTGCTCCAAACCGACCAAGAACTGAAGCCGAAGGCATCCGACTAAATCGTTATTTATCCAATGCAGGTGTGGCTACTCGCCGCCAAGCAGATGATTTGATATTGGCAGGAACCGTTACCATCAATGGGAAAGTGGTTACTGAACTGGGCATAAAAGTAATGCCAGGTGATGAAGTAAGCTTCGAGGGAACCAAACTAAAGAAAGACACGAAAAGATATATCCTTTTAAACAAGCCGAAAGATTTCGTTGCGGCTACTTTTGATCCAAAAGGACGTAAAACAGTTATGAATCTGATTGCGAAAGCGTGTAAAGAACCCGTGGCACCTGTTGGTAAAATGGAAAGAATGACTACCGGTGTTTTATTACTCACCAACGATGAGGATCTAACCAGAAAATTGGCTAATCCACACCACACCGTAAAGCGTATTTTTCATGTAGGGTTAGATAAAAAGATGGCGGTAGAACACATGAAGCAAATGGAAAGTGGTATTAGCTTAGAAGAAGGCATCGTGAAGTTTCAGGAAGTTTCTCTAGTGGGAAATGACAAGAAAGAAGTTGGTCTAGAACTTCATGTTGGTAAAAATAGCGCAGTTAAACGAGCATTTGAATCCTTGGGTTATGAAGTGAGCAAAAGCGATTGTGTCTATTTCGCAGGCTTAACAAAAAAAGATTTACCAAGAGGAAACTGGAAACACCTTGATCAAGAGGAGTTAAGCATCTTAATGCGATTACCTTCAGGAAAAAAGAAAACAACAACTAAATAAGACTTCCGTTAGGAACTCATGCAAAAACTGAAAAAAGTACTGATCAGACTATTCATTGCCTTGGCTTTGTTCATTGGCACTGCAATCGGTTTGGCAGCTATTTTTGAGGCTGATGTAAAGCAATTTGCTGTTCGAACGGTCAATACCTACATCCGGTCGGAAATACAAGTCGGAGACATTTCCTTCAGTTTCTTAAAAAAGTTTCCTGCAGCAACGATAGAGTTTCAAAATGTGTTGGCTTACGGAACGACTGAAGCGACGAAAAATGATACCTTATTGCAAGCCAAATCAGTGTTTTTAGCATTTGACATATGGGAAGTTATCCAAAAAGAATATTCCATCAAAAGTTTCAGTTTTGAAGAAGGATTGATTCATCTTCAAATTGATCAGTACGGCGATGAGAATTATCAAATCTGGAAAAGCAATGCCGACACTAGTGCAGCAGCCGTGAACTTATCGCTGAGCAAGGTGGCATTTAAAAACACCCATTTTATTTATGAGAACAAGGCTAAAAAGGTGCTTTTTGATGCTGTTATTTATGATATAGCACTAGACGGAGCGTTTAATGCATCCGCCTTCGATCTCGATTTTAACACTGATTTTCAATTAAAACGATATGAACAAAACAGCGTCGTTTTCGCAGACCAAAAATCGGTAACACTTTCTTCTGAACTTGCGATTAATACCTCAGATGGAAGTTACACCATTACCAACGCAGCAATTAATTATCATGGCCTACCATTTAAGCTTTCAGGAGGATTTATTGCTACTTCCGATGAGTTTTCTACTGATCTTACTTTAAGTAGTGGCGCTATTCCTTTGGCTAAATTAATTCAGTTGTTGCCCAAGGAGCAACAGAATAGACTAGAATCGTATCAAATTGATGGAAACATTGAGTTCGATGGACTCCTAAAAGGCCCCATTTCTGCACTGCAAAACCCTTCCATAAAAGTGAACTATCGCATTCAAGATGGTTCATTTTTGCACGAAAAAACCAATATTGCACTCAACCGAATTTCCCTGAAGGGTACATACGGTAATGGTGCAGAAAATGCGCTAAGAACCTCTTTTGTAGCGCTAGAAGATATTGAAGCCGCTTTTGGAAAAGGGAATGTAAACGGTAATCTTCGCATAAACGATTTTAATGACCCCTCATTTGAGTTTAACGGAAATGTACAGTTGGTTTTGGCCGAAGTGCTGCCTTTTATGAATGTAACCTCGGTTAAGAATGTGAGTGGAGAAATGGAAGTCAATCTATCGACAAAAGGCCGTATCAGCTCCTTGAATAATTTTACACTGCAAGATTGGAAAAAAGCAGCTACAGAAGGAGAGGTTATCTTACAAGAAGTCGGCTTTGAATTGCAGGATCGTCCGCAGCAATTGAAAAACATATCGGGCACACTCACCATCAATAATAATGATGTTAAAGCCACTGCTTTAAAAGGCTATATTAACCGCAGCGACTTTAATTTCAATGGTATGCTTTACAATGTGGTTGGTTTTTTATTCTCTGAAGATGAATCTTTGAGAATGGATGCTAGCTTACGCTCTAAGCGTATTTTTTTAGATGAACTGTTACTTTCTGATGAAATGACTCCATCTAACGACAGCGCTTATCAACTAGAAATTTCAGACCGGATTAGTTTATTTCTAGACAGCAGAATTGATAGCTTGAGCTTTAGAAAATTTAGTTTCTCTAATGCTACGGCTTTCATCGGACTACAAAATAAACAACTAAAAGTGACCAATGTGGCCTTTAAAACCATGGAAGGCAGGGCGAAAGGCAACCTGATTGTAAATACTCAACCTGCGGATAAAATTATTATTTCGTCGGATGCGTTCCTTAGCGATATCAACATCTCGCAGTTGTTTACCGACTTTGGAAATTTTGGGCAAGAAACACTAAAGGCTGAAAATATAAAAGGAAGTGGAACATGCGACGTAACCTTCTACTCTGAATGGTCAAAAGACTTTGAGCTCAACTCGAAAAGCCTAGAAGTACAAGCCGACTTGGACATCGAAAAGGGCGAATTAATCAACTTTGCTTCGTTGGAAGCCCTTTCAGATTATGTAGCCTTATCCGACTTAAAGCACATCAAATTTGCAACGTTGAGCAATCAAATCATCATTAAAAATGAACGCATATTTATTCCATCGTTTGACATCAATTCCACGGCTCTAAATTTAACCTTAGAAGGATCTCACAGCTTCAACAATGACATCAACTACCGTATTGAACTCTTGCTAAATGATATCCTCGGAAACAAAGCACGAGAAGCGAGAAAAAGACAATCGGAGTTCGGCCAAATCGAAGATGATGGATTGGGTAAAACGAGGTTATTCATAAAGATGAGTGGAAACTTAAGTAATCCCGATATCAGCTATGATACCGATGCACTAAAATCGTACTGGAAGGAAGGGCTGAAAAAAGAGAAAAAAGTAGTCAAAAGCATGCTGAAAGAAGAGTTTGGTCTATTTAAAAAGGATACCACATTAAAAACAAATACTCCTCCACCGGTAAAAAAACAAGCATTTGAAATGGAATGGGATGAAGCGAAAAGTGATCCTAATAAAGCAGATCAAACTCAAGAGGAAGAAACAGATAAAAAGGAAAAGAAAAGTGGCTTAGGGAAGTTTTTAAATAAAATTTCTCAACCAAATGAAGAAGAATACGAAGAAAAAGCACCGTAATGCTTACCTTGGTAGCATCCATTTACGTTTTTAAAACGTCAATATATAGCATTTAAAAGAGAACGGAGAGTTGAATATTTATTCTAAAAAGCAGCGGTGGAAGTATGGATTAGCAATAGTTGCTGCACTAATCATCTTGGTATCATTATGGTACACCAATGTATTGGTGAATAAAATTGCCTCAGAAGAAAAACTAAAAGTAAAATCGTGGGCGGAAGCGATTGTAAAAAAGGCTGAGCTCGTTAATTACACCAACGAACTCTTCAATACCATTTCTGAAGAGGAGCGCAAACGAGTAGAAATTTGGGCAGAAGCCAATAGAAGAGTCGTTACTTCCGGCGTAGAAGAAGACCTTAGCTTTTACACGCAAATCTTATTTTCTAATACCACTATTCCGCTGATTTTAACAGATGGAAATGGCAACATAGTCTCCAATAAAAACTTTCCTGATGATATTTCAAACAACGAACAAGCATTGAAGGATGAGTTAATTGCCTTAAAAGAACACAACGAACCCATCGAAATCGCATATTACAAAAACGAGCGTAATTATCTGTATTACAAAGAATCTACCATATTTTCTGAATTAAGAAAAGTACTACAAAATCAGATAGAATCACTGAATGATGATATTATCATTAACTCTGCTTCTGTGCCCGTTATCTATACCGACAGTTCGCTCTCAGCAGTTATTGCCTTTGGAAACATCGATACCACACTTTCATCGGATAGCACTTACATAGCGCAGCAAATTGTAGAAATGGAGGCGCAAAACAAACCGATTAAAATCGACATCGGTAATGGCGACATCAATTACATTTATTATGCAGATTCGCCACTCTTGAAGCAATTAAAAATCTATCCGTTTATCCAATTTGGAATTATTGCACTGTTTTTAATTATCGCCTATTACCTGTTTAGCACAGCTAGAAATGTAGAGCAAAACCAGGTTTGGGTCGGAATGGCTAAAGAAACGGCTCACCAGTTAGGCACCCCACTTTCATCGCTTTTGGCTTGGCTAGAAGTCTTGAAAATGAAAAATGTAGATGATGCTACTATTGACGAAATGGGCAATGATGTAAAACGCTTAGAAACCATTACCGAGCGTTTTTCTAAAATTGGCTCGGTGCCTTCGTTGCAGCAAGAAAACCTCAATGATGTAATTGAAGATTCCTTGGCGTACTTTAGGGCACGTATTTCTCAAAAAGTACAGTTCTCTTTTGAAACTTCTGACAAAGAAGAAGTTATTGCAAGTTTAAATGTGCCACTTTTTGAATGGGTGCTAGAAAACATCATCAAAAATGCAGTAGATGCGATGGACGGAAATGGAAAAATCAGCATTCAGGTGATTGACCAAACGCAATACGTGTATATCGATATTACCGACACAGGAAAAGGAATGCTAAAAAGCCAGAAAAAGACCATTTTTGAACCAGGATTTACCACTAAAAAGCGTGGTTGGGGATTAGGGTTGTCACTGACTAAGCGAATTATAGAAAACTATCACGCAGGTAAAATCTTTGTAAAATCCACAGAAGTCGATAAAGGAACTACCTTTAGAATTGTACTCAATAAACTAACCGACCAAAATGGCAGGAATCTACATTCACGTTCCTTTTTGTAAACAGGCGTGTCATTACTGTGACTTCCACTTTTCTACTTCTCTAAAAAACAAGGCGCCGCTTATTGAAGCTATTCTTCAAGAAATTGAACTTCGGAAAAGTTACCTGCCATCGAATCGGATAAAAACCATCTATTTTGGTGGAGGTACTCCATCTTTGTTAGAAACAGCTGAAATTAAGCAGATTTTAAGCAAAATTCAGTCCATTTTTAAGGTCGATAAATCAGCTGAAATTACACTGGAGGCCAATCCTGATGACTTAAACATTGCTAAAATTAAAAGCCTAAAAACAGCAGGAATTAACCGATTGAGTATTGGAATTCAGTCTTTTTATGATGAAGACCTCAGCGATATGAATCGGGCTCACAATGCGGAGGAAGCAAAAGTGGTGGTTCAAAACTGTTTGGATCAAGGATTCGAGCACCTCAGCATTGATTTAATTTATGGAGGAACCACGCTATCAGATGAGCGTTGGATTAATAATTTAGAAACGGCGTTTACATCAGGAATTAATCATTTATCGGCATACTCATTAACGGTAGAAACCAAAACAGCTTTGAGTAGTTTTATTGCAAATGGGAAAAAACCACCTTTGGAAGATGAGAAATCGATTCGCCATTTTGAGCTCTTGAAGTCCATGGCAAAAGAACACGGTTTTGAACATTATGAAATTTCCAACCTGGCTAAACCGGGTCATTATTCGACACACAATACCAACTACTGGAAAGGGGAACCGTATTTAGGCATTGGTCCTTCGGCACATTCCTTTAATGGCAATAGCCGACAATGGAATGTTCGAAATAACAGCCAATACATAAAACTAGTAAGCGAGAAAGGTGACTACTTTGAGCAAGAACAACTTTCTCCTTCTGACCAGTACAACGAATACATTATGACTGCACTTCGAACTACTTGGGGTGTTGACTTTAATAGAATTAAAGAACGGTTTGGAGCTGAATTATTGTCCTACCTCGAAGAACAAATTCAACAGATTTCTAATAATCTAATCGAAGAAACAGCAATTGGCTTTAAGCTTTCTACAGCAGGCATGAATGTAGCAGACACGGTTATTTCGGAGTGTTTTTGGGTGGAGAATTAACTATACTTTTTAAAATTCATGGTTCCCTTGCGATTGTATCGCGTGATCAGTTGCTACTTAAATGTGCCACAAAAGCCCCCGTTCCCGCGCGATTGTATCGCGTGATCAGTTACTACTTAAATGTACCACAAAAGCTTTTATTGTAAAGACACTTATTTTAATCCCTTGAATTTGTTATTTTTAGAAAACAAATTAAATTGTAATGAGTAGAAATTATAAATTCAAAAATCCTGAAGGACTTTATTTTGTGAGTTTCGCGGTTGTTGAGTGGTTGGATGTTTTTACAAGAAATGAGTACAAAGATATAGTTTTAGACAGTTTAAGATTTTGCCAAAAAGAAAAAGGATTAGAATTAGTTGCCTGGTGTATTATGACTAATCATATTCACTTAATATTTAGAACCACTGAAGGGTTTAAACCAGAACAAGTTTTAGGTGACTTTAAAAGGTTTACAAGTAAAAAAATTGTTCGTGCAATTAGAGAAAACCCTCGAGAAAGTAGAAAGGAAAACTTATTAAAAGTATTAAAAGCAGCAGCCAATAAATCGTCTAATGTAAAGGATTATCAATTTTGGCGGCATGATAATCAACCTATAGAATTATGGAGCAATAAAGTAATAGCCCAAAAAGTAAATTACATTCATCAAAATCCGGTAGAGGCAGGTTATGTATATTATGCTAAAGATTATATCTACAGCAGTGCTGCAGATTATGCAGGTGAAAAGGGACTCATTGATAATATTATTCTTGCAGAATTGAATGTATACTAAATGACTACATTTGATATGCACGCGATGCAATCGCGCGGGAACGGGGTTTTTTTATATTATTAAAGTTTATAAAAGTAGGCTAATTACAAGACTCTCTAATACTTTCATAAGCCTCTGCAACTCCTAACTCACCTGCCTTAGATAAGTCTATACATCCACTCTCTATCTGAATTATTTGTATTTTGCAAAGGCCTCTAACAAAGTAAGCCTCTGCATATTTTGGATTAATCTCTATTGCTTTATTACAATCTAATATAGCACTCTGAAAATCAGGTTTACTTATTATTACTTTACAATAAGCTCTATGATAGAAAGCTTCTGCATGCTTAGGATTAAACTCTATAACTTTATTAAAATCTAATATAGCACCTCGAAAATCATCCATCTTGTATTTACTAAGCCCCCTCATATAATAACCACCAAAATGTTTAGGATCATTCTCTATAACTTTGCTAAAGAGGACTACTGCCTCTGCGTAATTTTGTTGTGCATAGGAAGCAGAAGCATTCAAGAAATCATTATAAGCTGC
>CBFHLF010000062.1:0-7024 GCA_965656555.1 uncultured Acidiluteibacter sp.
TTCTAGTGCCACTGTTTCTAACCCCGTAGCTAATCCTACGATAACAACAACTTACACTGTTGTGATAACAGACGGTAATGGCTGCACAGCTACCGATCAAGTAGATGTTATCGTAAACCAAAGCCCAACAGTTGACGCAGGTCCTGACCTTGCAGTATGTAATGGTGGGTCTTTAGCGATTGGAGGCTCTCCAACGGGCCCTTCAGGTTCTAGCTACACATGGACGCCTGCAGCTACGTTGAATGACCCAACATTATCGAACCCGATAGCTACTCCTACTGCTACTACTACCTATACAGTAATTGTTACGGATGTGAATGGATGTACAAACACGGATGATGTGGTTGTTGCAGTTAATGCATTGCCAGCGGCTGACGCAGGTAGAGATACTGCAATTTGTTTAGGTGAGTCAACGCCAATTGGAGGAACCCCTACAGGTCCATCTGGTTCTACTTTTGCATGGAGCCCAACAACAGGGTTGTCTAACCCGACAGCATCAAATCCAATAGCTAATCCATCTATTACAACAACATATACAGTTACTATTACAGATTGGAACGGTTGTACTGCTACAGATGATGTAGTGGTTACAATCAATCCACTGCCTTTTGTTGATGCAGGTGCAGATGTATTTGTATGTATCAACGATACCATACAGATTGGTGGTTCTCCAACTGGCCCATTAGGATCAACTTATGCATGGACACCTGCAGCTTCCATTGTAGATGCAACTGCTGAGAATCCGAGAGTTTTCCCATCGGTATCGACTACTTATACTGTTATTGTTACGGATATTAATGGTTGTACAAATACTGATGATGTATTAGTTTCAGTTAATCCACTTCCGACTATTGATGCAGGAGATTCTGCGTATGTATGTCCGGGTTTTGGTGAGCAACTGCAAGCTACTGGAGGGGTTTCCTACATATGGGATGCTGATCCAACATTAAGTAGTTTGACGATTTCAAACCCTGTAGCTACACCATTAGTATCAACTACCTATTTTGTTACCGGTACAGATGTAAATGGATGTTCTAATAGAGATTCTGTATTTGTACTGGTTGCTCCTGATGTGCCAACAGATGCAGGCGCAGATCAATCCATTTGTTTAAATGATAGTGTTCGACTAGGAGGGAATTCTTCTTCTCCTTTAAACACAATTTATTCGTGGTCTCCAACTTCTGGTTTGAGTGATCCAACTATTGCAAACCCAATAGCATCACCATCGGTAACAACAAAGTATTTCTTGGTTACTACCAATGATACCTGCACTGGAGTAGACTCCGTAACAATATCTGTTAATCCAATTGTCACTGCAGACTTTTCTGCAACTACTATTTGTCAAAATGACTCTACGTCATTTACGGATCTATCAGGTGTAGTATCAGGTACCATAACTAGTTGGTTGTGGGATTTTGGCGATGGCTCTCCGAACTCAATTGCCCAAAACCCTAAGCATTTATACCTTACTTCGGGTACTTTTAATGTGAAGTTAGTAGTAACTTCTGATGTAGGATGTTTGGATTCTATTACTCAAGCTGTAATTGTCAATCCTAATCCAATCTCAGAAGCAGGGAGTGACCAAACAATTTGCTTTGGGGATACAGTAACAATTGGTGGAAGTCCAACAGGAGATCCTGCCAACTTATTTAGTTGGACACCTGCCCTTGGTCTTGATAACGCTAATATTGCAAATCCAAGAGCATTTCCACAAACGACGACTAAGTATTTTGTTACGGTAACAGATGCCAATGGGTGTACGGGTTTAGATTCAATAGAAGTTATTGTTAACCCATTACCACTTGTAGACGCGGGCGCAGATATTACGATATGTGACCAAGCTTCTGCTCAATTGCAAGCAACAGGTGCGGTTACTTACACATGGACTCCGGCAGCAACGCTTTCAGATCCAACTATTTCAAATCCGATCGCTACACCAAATGATACCACCATGTACTTTGTAATTGGAGTGGATGCAAATGGTTGTCAAAATATAGACTCAATGACTGTATTTGTAAGTCCACGTCCAGTGGCGTTGTTTGAAGCAGATACTGTATGTGAAGGTAATCCGACGTCCTTTACAGACTTGTCATCTGTTAGTTCTGGTGCTATCACAGGATGGGCATGGGACTTTGGTGATGGTATTGGAAGTTCAACACTTCAGAACCCAACATATACCTATGCTTCAGATGGAGAGTTTACCGTTCAGCTGATTGCTACCTCTGGCTTGTCTTGCAGTGATACGTTTAACTTACAGGTGAAAGTAGACTCATTACCATTATTAGATGCAGGTGCGGATATAGCTTACTGTATTGGAGATACGGCACAAATTCAAGCAACGGGAGCTGTTTCCTATGTTTGGACACCAGCTGCAGGGTTGAGTGATCCAAATATTGCAAACCCACAGGTTTTTGTGACGACTACTACAACATATACTGTAACAGGTACAGGGGCAAACGGGTGTTCTACCACAGATGATATTTTAGTAACTGTTAATCCATTACCGGTAATTGATGCAGGTAATGATTTAGAAATTTGTATTGGAGATACAGTGGTCATAGGTGGCCTACCTTCGGGACCTGCTACAGCATCATATAAATGGACACCTGCAATCGGATTAGATTTTGATACCGTTCAGAATCCATTGGCATCACCGCAAGTTACCACTAAGTATTTCTTAGAAGTAACGGATGGTAATTCATGTGTTGCGATTGATTCTATCGAAGTAAAAGTAAATCCTCTTCCAGTAATTGATGCTGGCGCAGATACAGCAATCTGTAAGAATGCACCATTGCAACTTAATGCAACAGGAGCGGCTACTTATTTATGGACGCCTACTCGTGGTTTGTCCGACCCGTTTATTGCGAATCCAATTGCTATACTTGATACCACTACTACTTATGTGATTACTGGTACCGATACGAATGGATGTATTAGTACGGATACCTTATTGATAGAAGTGCTTGATGTTGATTTTGTATCGGATATTGAATTATGTGAAGGAGAGTCTGTGACATTAAACCCACAACTGTCTGGAGATACTGCCGGTATTACTTATTCGTGGACTCCTTCAAGAACCATTACATCGACAACAGTTAGAAATCCTGTAGTAAGTCCGTTAGCGACTACTAAGTATTTCTTAACGGTTACAAATGCTGCTGGATGTGTTGCTGTGGATAGTGTAACCATTAAGGTAAATGTTACTCCGATTCCTGAGTTTAATATTGACTTTACAGCCTCTTGTTCTGGATTGGAATCACGTGTTCAGAACTTTACTATAAATGGTATAGTTCATTTGTGGAATGTTAATGGAAGTGATGATACGTTGATTTCATTTGAGCCTAACTTGGGACTTCGCTACAACACAACTAACCAAGTAACTTTGATTGCTGTCAATAATACATGTGCAGATACGTTGACTAAATCAATAGAGGTGGGAGAGGCAGAGAATTACTTGAATTTGACGCAAACAAACATATTCTCGCCAAATGGGGACGGTATCAATGATGCGTTTGTGATTGAGTTCAAGGGCGAGTTTGTAAACTGTGCTGAGATTCTTATTTTCAATCGGTGGGGAGACGTAGTATACACCTCTAATGTAGAACGAAGCGGATGGGATGGAAGAACGCAAAGTGGAGAAAAAGCGCCTTCCGGTACTTACTTCTATGTGATTAAGCTAGCAGACACCGAGATTAAAGGAAGTGTCATGCTGAGTCGATAATATGTAAACATTAAAAAAACCGCTTTTTGATATTTCATTAAGCGGTTTTTTTTTGACTTTTTTGCAGGGTTTCAAAGGAGATGAATACATTTGAGAAAACACTCCAATATGAAATTTCAGCAGCTTACTCCCGAAGATATTACTCATTTGATTAATAGGTGTAAATCGTATCATTTAGCTTCAGACGCTCAAGCTATGTCGGTTTATGCAAAAGATTACACTGAAGACTTATCTTTTCCCCCAGAGCTTGTTTTAAAGCCTGCGACGGTAGAAGAGGTGAGTGAAATAATGGCCTATTGTAATGAGCGTAATATTTGTGTTACTCCTCGTGGAGCAGGAACAGGGTTAAGCGGAGGAGCGCTACCTGTGCATGGAGGTGTATTGCTTTCTACAGAACGACTCAACCGAATACTCGATATCGATGAGGACAATTTACAAGTAACCACTGAGCCAGGAGTAATCACGGAAGTTTTACAGAACGCCGTCAAAGAAAAAGGACTTTTTTATCCTCCCGATCCTGCTAGTAAAGGCAGTTGTTTTATTGGAGGTAACATAGCCGAAAATTCAGGAGGACCTAAGGCAGTTAAGTATGGTGTGGTGAAAGACTATGTGCTCAACTTGGAAATGGTATTGCCCTCAGGAGAGGTTATATGGACAGGAGCCAATGTGCTCAAGAATGCTACAGGATACAATTTGACACAGTTGATCGTTGGGAGTGAAGGAACCCTCGGTATTGTGACTAAAGTTGTGTTAAGACTTATTCCTCACCCTATATTCGATGCCTTATTATTGGTTCCATTTAACAGGTTTAGCGATGCTGCAAAAGCAGTAACAGCTATTTTTAAGGCTGGAATAACACCTTCCGCGATGGAATTGATGGAACGTGATGCGATCGGTATGGCTCAGCAATTTATTGATGACTTTTCATTGGAGTTATCTGATTCTACAGAGGCACACTTACTCATAGAAGTAGATGGAAACAATGAATCCGTGCTCATGGATGATATGGAAACAATCTTTAGGACTCTAGAAAAATTTGATTGTGGAGAAGTTTTAATGGCTGATAGCGATGCTCAGAAAGCCAATTTATGGCGATTAAGAAGAGTAGTAGGAGAAGCAGTAAAAAAACAATCAATCTATAAAGAGGAAGATACAGTAGTTCCAAGGGCAAAATTACCGGAGCTCTTGAAGGCAGTAAAAGAAATCGGAGCTGAGTATGGTTTTAGGTCAGTTTGTTATGGACACGCAGGCGATGGCAATTTGCACATCAACATTTTAAAAGATGACCTGTCAGACGAGTTTTGGGATAAGGAGTTAAGCGAGGCTATCCGGGAGTTATTTAGAGAAGTTAATCGATTAGGAGGAACGATCTCGGGAGAACATGGAATAGGGTTGGTTCAAAAAGAGTATATGGATATAATGTTTAATCCGACGCAGCTTGATTTGATGAAAGGAATCAAGCAAGTATTCGATCCTAAAGGGATCTTAAATCCTAGCAAGATTTGGGTTTAACTATTTACTTAGGATCAGCTTTTTGGTTGTCATAGAACTGCCTACTTTTTGAGTTATGAAGTAGATCCCATCTTGTAGCTCTGATAAATCCATATCTACCTCTAATCGATGAATTGACTTTTGTTTTATTAATTTTCCTGCTAAATCTCTTATTTCAATGTTTCTAAGGTCTTGATTATTATTTTTTATGGTAATTACTCCTGAACTAGGGTTTGGAAACAAATGGAATTCCGGTGCAAAGGTTTTCTCTGATAATCCCACCGTAGTGCATGAATCTACTCTTATTGAGAAGACTTTTGAATAAGAACCGCAATCATTGTTTTCAGCTCTAATGTAAAAATTATATAAATAATTGGAGGATATAGAACTATGTTGAATCCACTTAAAATAACTTATTCCGCCAGCTGTTGAAATTGTCGCTCCTGGAATATTGGTTTCTAGAAATGGTTGAATCGTATTATTTCCATTTAATGCTTGAAAAAGGAAGCGCAGCGTGTCTCCTTTACAAATGGTAGTGTCATATTTATTGGTAAAGTTAATACCGGAAATGGTAAAGCTGTTCGATGGTGTCTGAATAACCATTACAATCCACTCTCTATGAGTTTTACTGATCAGTACTCCATTCCTATACTCTTCTACTTCGATATTAATTAAGTAAAAACCATAATTAGATATTTTAATTGTTAAAATACCAGTTTTAGAATCAATACTACAAAATTGATTTATTCCAAATGGATTTGCTACAGAGTGTCCTGATGGAAAGGTTCTTGAATGATTCGATAACTTAAATATTAAGCTATCTCCATCAGGGTCCACCGCTCCTACATTGAAATTTGTAAACTCATTTATATTTGCGAAACGTTTAAATTGTCCAATAAACTTAGGAGAGTTATTTGAAAGTAGTCCAACACCATTTATGAATATTTTTTTATTAGCATAGCCCGTACTTAATGAGTTTGCTGCAGTGCCGTTAATGTGATTTATTTGATCTAATTTAACTTCAAAATCAGAACAACCATTAATTGGAAATGTATAATAATTTCGATATGTGGTTGTTTTAGATTGGCTAAAAGCTTGTGCGCAATTTGGAGTAATGTATGCTGTATTGTTGGTATTGTAAACAGTGAATTTATAGCCGCTTGCACAAGTCGAAGAAACCTCAAATAATAAAGTATCCGGAACACCTGGGAAACTCCTAAGGCTATTGAAAAACTCAACTTCAAATTCATAAGTCCTGCCTGATATGTGTTTAAAGGAAATATCATAACCATCAAAGTGGGAGGCGGCAATAGTGTTGCTCAAAATTAGAAAGGTTATGGAGATAATTAACTTATTTGCTAAATACTTAATCATATGGAGTGGTTTCATTTAGGACGAAACTAATTCCTTTTAAGTTGCACTTTACTTTTGTAGACGAATCTAAAACAAAAAAGCAGCAAGCTTTAAACTTGCTGCTTTTATGGGATTTTCGATAATTTTCTATTTAGTTAAAATTACCTTCTTCGTGGTTATACTATTTCGTGATTGTAAGGAAATGAAATAGATCCCGGGAGGGTTAGAAGATAAATCAATATTGACCATTTTGTTTATCGGATAAATTTCGGATACTACCTGGCCCGTAAAAGAACGTATGGTTATCTGTGAGGGCTCGGCTTCATTATTGAAAGCTATTGATAATTCCCCTTTCGTTGGGTTAGGAAAAAAATGAAATTTATTTCTTTGATGTTTTGTCAAGGAAGTAGTTATGCATGAGTCGATGTTAATGGAAAAGCTTTTGCTGGTCACTCCACA
>CBFHLF010000062.1:7034-12215 GCA_965656555.1 uncultured Acidiluteibacter sp.
ACCCAAAAGAACTGTCCACGATCCATTTGAAAAGTACTGTTCTCCCTGTGGTAATAATTTTTGATTGTAAGATAGGGTTTGTAAGCACAGCTGATACTATTTGATTTGTGTCAGGGTCTAGGATCTGAGCCGAGAACACAATTGAATCGCCGATGCAGGCATTTAAGGTGTAATTGTTTGAGTTATTAATTCCACTTAAGTCAGGAAGGTTGTTTGTGGCTACGTTTGAAATAACTTCAATTGCCCATTCTCTTTGTACCTTGCCTACTTTTACGCCATTACTATACTCTGTAGCTGCCACATTTACTAAGTATTTGCCATTTGCATTAGGCGTTACGGTTAAAACTCCCGTACTGGTATTTAGCGTAGAAGTTCCATTCGGTCCAAAAGGGTCAGTTGCAGAGTATCCTGATGGATAATTTCCTGATGCATCTTCTAAGCTGTAAACAATCGAATCTCCATTCACATCGCTAACAGATAGATCGAGATCAGTTGTACTATTTATTTGTGCAAAACGGATAATTGATGAATTAAATGTAGCAGATGTATTTTGGGAATTTAACAAAGAGACTTCCGCTGATAGCTCATCTAGAGGTGATGGGCTTTGAACATTATTATAAATTGGAGAGCAACAAGGGCCATTAAAGTCTAATACGTAGCTATTACAATTGTTTAGTGGGAAAGTAAATTGAGTTTTGTATTCAATAATTAGATGAGGGTCAATTAATGAGCAAGGTATATTGGACGGATATGAGGTATCTCTTGGTATTCGAATAGACCCGGAAGCGCATGAACTACTGTAATCAACATCTAGAAAGTTTCTTACAATTGGAAATCCTGTATTGACTACAAATGTGGTTAACTTGATTTCATAGGTATTGTTGTTGATATGTTTATAGGAGATATCTGCACCAATAAAATCAGAGGCAATGGTTGGGGATAATGTTAAAAATAGAAAGAGAAAAGAAAATATAATTGTTTTCATAATTATTCATTTGAGCGTTCAACGTTATGACGTCTTAGATTGACTATAGTTGCTTTTGGTTTTAATCAAAAAAAGCAGCAAGAATAATCTTACTGCTTTGTGCCCGGAACGGGACTCGAACCTGCACATCCATACGGATACATGGCCCTCAACCATGCCTGTCTACCAATTTCAGCACCCGGGCGAATAATCAACTAAGATAGTCGATTTTGCTTAAATCAAAAAAAGGACGAATTTTAATTCGTCCTTTTTTGTGGTGACTTGTCAGGGGTTCGAACCCTGGACCCCATCCTTAAAAGGGATGTGCTCTACCAGCTGAGCTAACAAGTCATGCTTTGTTAAGCGGTTGCAAATATAAAACGATTATTCAAACTGACAAAGCGAAATAGCCCTATTTTTTAAATTATTTTCATCTTTTTTTTAACCCTTTTTAATTCAATTATTTATTGAATTATTTTAGTGCGTTCAAAGGGTTTGTCTCGATCAAAAAGGTAACGATAGGTGCATAAGGTGCGCAGTTTATGTGCGCCTAAATTCTCAATCACATGAATCATTTTCGGATTGAAGTCTCCTATCCACGTAATCACTACATCTTTGTACTTATTTTTTATCGCGACTTGCTCCTTTATTTTATTGAATAACGCTCCTTCTAATCCTTTACTTTGATGATCTGGATCAATACCGAATGCTAAACCAAAAAAGGTGTCGCAAACGCCCATTTTTTGATAAAGCAGAAACTTTATCTTTCCCCACCAGTTAAAATTGTCTCCCACCTTTTTAAAAATTTGATTGATTTCGGGCAAGGCAATAAAAAATCCAACTGGAACACCATTATAATATGCAAAATGGATCAAGTCCTCGTCTAATATTGGCTTGATAGTTTTCATGATAGTCATTGCTTGTTTTTGTTCCATTGATTTAAACGCTTCGTGTTTCACCCACGCTCGATTATAAATGGTCCGAAAATCTTCTGCATATTTATCCAGATTTGACTTGTTAATGATGTCAAAAGTATAACCTGGTGTTTGTGCAATTCGATTCGCTTTATCAATTAACACTTCTGCCAAAGGATCAGTTACATTTCTTGTAAAAATGAACTGCTCATAGTACACTTTGAATCCATAATTTTCGAAAAAAGGGACGTAGTAATCAGGATTATAATTCTGGCAATAGTAAGGTGGAGCTGTAAAGTTTTCAGTTACTAATCCCCAATACTTGTCTTTTTCTCCAAAGTTAATTGGTCCATCCATTGCCTCCATGCCCCGTTCTTCAAGCCATTTCTTGCCCATATCGAACAATGCAAAGGCTACTTCTTGGTTATTAATGCATTCAAAAAAACCTAAACCACCGGTAGGCTGTTTAAAGCTTTTGGCTGTTCGTTTGTTGATAAATGCAGCTATTCTGCCTATCGTCTTTCCTTTATCATCTGTTATTATCCAGCGAATAGCCTCTCCGTGTCGAAAGTATTTATTAGCCTTTTTATCAAATACTTTTTCAATATCCTGACGCAAATGTGGTACCCAATTTGGGTCATTTTTGTAAAGTTCGTTTGGGAGATCTAAAAATGCTTTCGCATTTTTTTTGTCGTTAACTTCAAGAATCTTCATTGGAAGTGTACATTTACGTTATTATTTCAAATAGCAAAGAAATACACTTTATCTTTATTTTCAAATAAAGTAATACTATGAAAGGTAAGGTCGTCATCGTTACAGGCGCAACATCAGGAATTGGAAAGGCTACTGCAGCCCACTTTGGAGCCAAAGGCAACAAGGTGGTAGTAGTTGCACGAAGTAAAGAAAATGTTTCTTTAACCGTATGTGGGTTTAAAAATCAGTCGATTGAATGTATCGGTGTGGCCGCAGATGTGAGCATTAAACAGGATTGTAAACGAATCGTAGATGAAACGATAGCCGCTTTCGGCGCTGTTGATATTTTAATTAACAATGCAGGTATTTCTATGCGTGCTCTTTTCTCTGATGCTGATATTAGTGTAATTGAGAAAGTAATGCAGGTGAATTTTTGGGGAACAGTTTATACCACCAAGTATGCTTTACCTCATATCTTAAAAAATGGAGGTTCCGTTGTTGGAGTTTCTTCTGTAGGTGGTCTAATCGGATTGCCTGCTCGTACAGGATATTCAGCTTCTAAATATGCTATGCAAGGATTTCTGAATGCATTACGAACAGAAAATAAAAAAACGGGGTTACATGTAATGGTTGCTTGTCCTGGTTTTACATCCTCAAATATTCGGAATACTGCTTTAACGGCAGACGGTACTCCTCAAGGTAAGTCTCCTCGAGAAGAAGGAAAGATGATGAGTGCAGAGCGCGTAGCTGAATACATCTATAACGGAATCGTAAAGCGTAAACGAACGGTAACAATGACACTGGATGGTCTTTTGATAAGAGCAATTGGTAGAGTTTTTCCTAAGTTATTTGAGCGTGTGGTGTATAATACCATGGCTAAAGAGCCGGACTCTCCTTTCGAAAAGTTAGATTAAATGAAGTTATTCCTCCTTGGTTTTATGGGGTCTGGAAAATCTAAATTGGGTAAGAAAGTGGCCAAACAACTTGATGTGCCTTTTTTTGATTTAGACGATGAGGTGGAGAAGAAAGTGAATCAGTCCATCTCTACATTATTCAAAGAAAAAGGTGAATCATACTTTAGAACCTTAGAATCTACTGTTCTAGAAGAATTAATTAATAGTCACGAATCATTCGTTCTTTCTTGTGGTGGTGGAACTCCTTGTTTTAATAAAAATATGGAGCAAATGAATCAGTCTGGGAAAACAGTTTATCTGCAAATTGGAACCGAGATACTGTTTGGAAGGCTCCGGAAAGCAAAAGAAAAACGACCACTTATCGCCAATCTATCCGACGAAGAGTTAAAGCGTTTTATTGCTGAAAGCCTTGAAAAAAGGTCAACTGATTACCTGAAAGCAAAGGTTATAGCCTCCGATTCAAATTTGACCGCTAAGAAGATAGTGAGCCTTCTTTAAACAACGTTCTTATTGTTCATTATTTCAAGTGAACGCTATGTTTGCCCTTAATATTGAACTTGACCTCTACATGATCCTGCAGTGTAGTGGAAAGTGATGTGCCCACATAGTCAGCATGAATTGGGAATCGTCTATGGTTCCTGTTCACTAAAACTGCTGTAGAAAGCTTTCTTATCGGACCATTTAAGAAATAATTGACCCCGTAAATTAGAGTGCTTCCTGAATTTAAAACATCATCAACTACGATGATTACTTTGTCGGATAAGTCTTTTTCATGGAGCGTTAATTCTATTTTGCTGTCTATTGGTCGCTCTTTGTTAATCTTTAACTCAACTAACTTTATTTTTATTTTTGAGATTTTTTGAAGCGTTTCCGAAAGCAACTCAGCAAATTCATATCCTCTACTTGCTATTCCTGCTAGGATAATTTCCTTCTCGGTGTAATTGTCTTCAAAGATTTGATATGCAATACGGTTCACCTTTTGGATGATATTTTCGTGATCAAGAATTAGTGTTTTAGATGTCGTAGCCATATCAATTGTTTGATTTCAAATTTAAATTATTTCTGAAGAATAATAAACAATTCTCTTCCTGCTCTCGGTTTAATGCTATTATAGCTTGCTGTCATTGTTTTTATCTCAAACAAACCGTTGAAATAACCTTTATATTCATTCTCGGTGCCTCCAAAAGGAGGTTGCTCTGTTCCAAAGTCTTCACTCCATAGTAAACCAACTAATTTGCCGCCTGGCTGAAGCAGTTGATGTGTTTTTTCTGCATATTTCTGCCGAAGCAAGCGGTCTATCGCGCAGAAGAAGGTTTGCTCTAGGATGATATCATATTGCTCCTGATGATTAAAGTAGTTGCCTTCGATTAGGTATTTTTTATCAATGTTCGGGTTCCTTTTCTGAAAGTTAGCCAAGGCAGTTGGCGATAAGTCAATTAGGTAGGCGTTAGTAAACCCTTGTTGGTGCAGATATGCTAACTCGTACGCATTACCTCCACCGGGAATTAATATCTTCAATGACTTGTCTTTCAGCTGATCAATGTAGGCTTTAAGTGCAGGGCTAACCTCGCCTAAGTCCCAACCCGTAGTACCTTCTTGATATCTGCTGTCCCAATAGGTTTTATCTAGTGTAGCTTTCATTTTCTTTCTAATAAAACTACATTTTCAATGTGGTGCGTGTGGGGGAACATATCCA
>CBFHLF010000063.1:0-12166 GCA_965656555.1 uncultured Acidiluteibacter sp.
TATTATTTGCAACTCCGCCTGCTGTGATAACTGGAATAGAGCAGTTGGAGTTCAGCTCCTCAATGAGCTCTTTCGGACTTTGATTTCCACAATGTCCACCTGCTTTATCATTTACAGCAATCAATGCATCAGCACCCAAAGACTCTACTTTTTGGGCATATGCAAGATTGGTCACATCACAAAATACTTTTATACCGTTTTTGTGCGCTTCCTCAATAACCTCTTTCGGATTGCCCAATGAAGTAATGATATACGGTACCTTTTCCTCAATTAGCACCTTCAGTTGGGCTTTATATTTTGGATTGGATTTGTTGACAATTAAATTCACGCCAAAAGATTGGTCACTTGCCGCCTTTATCTCTCTTATGGCAGACCTTAATTCTTCAATGGTTCGGTAGTTTAGTGCGGGAAATGCTGCACTAACACCAAAGTTCAATGCTTCAATAACCATTTTAGTATTGGATATTAAAAACATTGGGGCAACAATAAGTGGGTACTTACAGTTTAGCAATTCGCTTATTGTTGGTTTAGTATTCATAACTTATGGATAAACAATGGTAATGGTCCCTTTGGTTTCAAGTGGGCCGGTTAAGTTCTCATCAAATTTAGCTGATTTAGCAGCCGTTTCTGCTTTGATGTGAAGGTACTCATTACTTGTGGTAGTTCCATTTGCTCCAGCTGCTACCCGTCTAATATTTCCATATCGATCAACTACAATGTCTACCACAATTGTTCCTTTATCTTGTGTGCCGATAGATACTTTTGGTTTGCGAACAATCTTACGATCTTTAACTGCATATTTAACAGTAAATTGATCAACCTTAAAAGAGATTTCTTCCGTATCATTCATCATTGAGCCATCGTATGGTACATGCTCGTTGAAAAATATGGTACTCACATTAATCATCTCAAATGTTTTCATCTTTCTATCTACAACCATAGAAAGCACATCATCTTTTAATTCGATTACTACACCACTTACTTTTTCTCCTCCCTTCAAAATGAGGGTATGCTGACCAAACAATAAACTAATTGGAAATAATAAGATGAATATGACAGAAATTCGCTTCATAATGTGTTTTTTTTATTTCAAATTTCATCATTTATGGTTTTCGGTTAGTGCTTCATGGCATGACTTTAAAAAAATCGAAACCTAAAAACAAAAAAGCGACTCAATCATATGATCAGTCGCTTTTTTAATCGAATCAGTTTATTTATTCTGAAAGGTCTAGCTTTTGTTTCCAAGCATTACAATCTCATTTACTAAGACTTCTGTGATATATCTTTTCACGCCCTCTTTATCTTCATAAGATCGGTTGGTCAGTTTTCCATTTACGGCAAGTTCACTGCCTTTATCTAAAAACTTTTCAGCAATTTCAGCAGTCTTTCCCCACGTAACTAATTGGTGCCATGTAGTGTCTTGTACCTTTTCACCCTTAGCATTTTTGTAGGTGTCTGTGGTTGCAATGGACATGCGGGCTACTACTTTTCCACCTTCTAAATGTTTTACTTCTGGTTTTGCGCCTAAGTTTCCAATTAACTGAACGTTGTTTCTTAAAGTACTCATAATAATTTGTTTTTATGATTTGTGAATTATTTCGAGGCAAAGATGAGTTGGTGGAAAAGTTTAAAACGGTTTTAAACGTTTATTAGTCGTTTAATATTCGTTTGTTGTCGTTTGTAAATGATTTTATTATTGATAATAAATTGTTTAAAAAAAATAAAATAACTTTTACTTTTTCGACTATTTCTACAATTATCAGCAGTAAAAATCACAAAAGGACATTTTTTTTGTGTGTTAGAAGCTTAAAGTTTATGGAAAAATTGCTGTGCTGTGTAATGATGTTTAAGGTGGGATAAAATAGCCTAAACTATCAATAAAGATTTTTTAATTAAGCATTAATTCCTTTCAGAAAGGAAATTGCTTGTGCATTAAAAATATGCGGTTGCTCCACATTTACTACATGTCCGCACGATGGAATAACATGCAGTTTCGCTGATTGATGGTTCTCAACCAACTTAGTAATTGATGGTAAAAACATATGATCTTCTTCGCCCATAATATAGAGGGTAGGAACACCGCTATCTTTGATTCGAAAAATTGAAAGTAATGGATTTACTTCAGAAATTAGGGTAAACCATCGTTTAAACTCTTTTTGGTAGAGCTTTTTCGCTTCATTAATGAATAAGTTGCGTGACTCTCGATGTTTTTTTCGAGGCATGATAATAAATGCAAAAAATCGATAGAGTAATAAGTAGGGAATAACAGACTTTAGAAGAGCTCCTGTACGCATTAGGATTTGTCCTCTAACGTTAAGCTTCATTACTGCACCGCCCATTATCAAACTCTTCGTCCGTTCTGGATATCGCTCTGTAAGTTCACGAATAACGATTGTTCCTAATGAAATACCAACGAAGTGAGTCGACTTAATTTCTAAGTGATTCAGTACTTCTATTACTTCATCTCCAATTACATCGAAACTGTATTGTTTGAGTTTCTCGTAAAAAGGTTTTTTGGATTTACCGTGACCTCTTAGGTCGATTAGGAGTACATTGAAATGCTTCTGAAAATCTCTTATTTGCTTGTACCATATAGAGCTACTTCCTCCAGCACCGTGGATAAATGTCACCCAATCCGAAGATTCTGAGTGTTTATGGATAGAGTAATAAAGCATATATTTATTCAACAGAAAGGACAAATATATGTTTGAATTTGCATTTATTGGCCATCAAGTAGGATGTTTAATTTATTTTCTAGATTTGAGTAGCTATATTTGTCTCATTAAGATATTAATCAGACACGAAGACCACAATCAAACCTTTAATTATGTCAATTATTTTAAAACGCTTATTCACCATCTTTTTGGGAGTGCTTTTCTCTATGAATAGCCATGCGCAGTTTTTGCTGCCAAATTTTGGAACTCCGGAAAAATTAGATGCCTTAAACTCCTATGCTGAAGAAAGTATGCCGCTATCTTGTATGGACGGAAACCGACTATTTTTTCTTAGAACTTACTTAGAAGATATGGATGGTCGAACTGAAGGTCAGGATATTTGGTATGCTGATCGTGATGAGAATGGAAACTGGGGAAAACCTATATCTTTTTTAAGAACATCTAACCCAAGGATAAATGATGCGATTATAGGAATTTCTTCGGATGCAAATACGGTTTTTGTATTCCACTCAGAATATAAAAAACGTAAGTTAGATCAAGAGCTAATGTATACCACAAAACAAGAAAATGATGAGTGGTCAGAATTAAAAAAGCTTGACGTACCAGGTTTAAAATTAGATGAAGGTTATTACTCCTTCTACATGACCCCTGATGAGGAAGTATTAGTAGCTAGTATAGCTCCTGCCGATACAAATGCCTTTGAAGATTTATTTGTGAGTTTGAAAGGAGATGATGATAAATGGAGCGAACTAATTTATATGGGGGATGTGCTAAATACCCCTGACTTTGAAGTTACCCCTTTCTTGGCTAAGGATAAAAGGACGTTATATTTTGCTAGTAATGGTCATGATGGGCTAGGGGAATCAGATGTGTTTGTCTCTTATCGATTAGATAATACATGGAAAAATTGGACAAAACCTTTAAATATGGGTGCTCCTATTAATTCTGATGGGTTTGATGCTTACTTTACCATTGGCAATAATCGAGAAGTATTTTTTACCAGTAATAGAGGCCAAGATTATAGTGATATTTTCAACGCTTCTATTCAAGAAGGTGTAAAGTTTGTTGGAAACGAAGATTATGTAATGGTCAACGGAAAGTTCCTTTTTAACAAACTTCCTGCAGATGGAGTAACCATTTCAATTTTCAATTCAGATGGTGATTTAATAGATCAAGTAATTACAGATGAGGCAGGAGCATTTGCTTATACCAAATTGACTCCAGATGCAATTTACTTTTTAAAGGTAAATGAAAGCGATGATTCTAATTATGATGGAGCAAAAATGTATGTGGTAGATGAGGACAATGGTTTACTTCAACGTTATGCAAAAACTGCTAACGATGCCTATGTACTCAATAATAGAAAGGGAGTTTATACGAGCGATGTGTACGGAAAATATGCATTTAAGAAACTGCCCGGTTCAAATACTGGCTTAGTGCTATTTGATGAAAATGATTTTCCATTGGATACTATTTATACTGATGGAAACGGACAGTTCACGTTTAGACCAATGGATCTGGACGAAAACTATTATTTAGCACCACTTGAAGTAGCAGAAGATGACTATCAATATGCGAATATTACATTTACCGATGAGTTTGATCAGACCATCTATAGTTCTAATATAACAGGTGGTAACGGATTAGCGGTAAGTGCTAGTGAAATGAAAAAAGCGGAGGAAAAACTGGCTGCCAAAATTGCAAAAAGTGGAGTTACTGTTCATTTTAATTTTAATAGTACCTCACTATCAAATAAAGATAAGAGAGAAATAGACGCCTTTATAGATAGCCTGAGTGATAAAAAATCAGCATCATTTAAGGTTATTGGTCACACTGATAACATTGATGGGTTGGCGATAAATCTTAAGGTGTCTAGAATGCGCGCTGAATCAGTAAAGAAATACCTTATGGAGTTGGGTATCTCAGAGGGGGCAATTACCACACTTGGAGAAGGAGAAACAAAGCCTATTGCAAACAATGATACAAAAGAAGGTCGTAAGGAAAACAGAAGAGCAGTTATCAAGTTAAATTAAGAACTGCTAAATTTATTTAAAAGCATCTACACAAAGGATTATTACTTTGTATAGATGCTTCTTTTTATACTTTATTCTGAACTAAAGTAGCTTCTACTTCATTCAGAAATGCATCTAACATCTCATATTTTACATGTGACATTACCACGATTTTCCACCAAGAAGGAGGAGCTTCATAGGTGTCTGCTACCAATTCATATTTCAAGGCAACTTTATTCGGAATATTATTGGCCTTGATTGTTACAATATTTAAATGCTGATTTCTGTAATACTGAATTCCCATTTCGTCCAAACGCTGACATAAGTAGTCAGTTCGCTCCATCAGTTCATCCATTTTTGCCTTCCAACCTTTTGCGCCGTAGTTCATCAACAGCATCCAAATAACAATGGCATTGGCACCACTACGGCTACCACAAATAGTGAAATCAAGACCTGGTACATACTGTGCTTCATCAGTAGCTACGTATTGCATAAAGCCCTTACGGATTAAGAACATACCTGTACCATATGGCGTCTGCAGCATTTTGTGCCCATCGATAGAAATAGAGCTAACTCTTGGGTTTGAAAAATTATGTTGGCTATAAGGATTGGTAAATGGGTAAATAAAACCGCCAAAAGCAGCGTCTAAATGTAATTTAAACACCAATTTGTGATCGTCTAAATAATCCACCACAGGATCAATATCATCTACCGAACCAAATAGGGTAGTGGACATGTTTAACACGACAATAAAGTACTTAACACCTTTTTCTCTAGCTTCTTGCACTCGCTCATCCATGATGCTGTAATCAATCTGACGAGTTGTTTTATCTACAGGAAGTAAAATTGATTTCACTTGTAGTAAATCACAGCCTTTAGCGATAGAGTAGTGGGTATCTTCAGAATACAGCACTCCAATTTGATCTGCAGTTGCACCATATTCTTTAATGTAATAGTTTCTGTAAATCCACATAGCCTCCATATTGGCTTCTGTTCCTCCGGTTGCTACATATCCATCTTGTTGATCCTTTTCACCCTTAAAGATTTCTTCAGCACATAGGTTTATAAGTTCTCGTTCTATTTCTTGAGTCCCCTTAAAGATTCCTAAACTTTTATTACCCATGGTATGACATCCAATATGATTCGGATTGGCAATAAGTGTTTTTAAAAAGGGTGCTTTTTCTAAAAAAGGGGCATCTCGATAAAATTCATCTTCATCAAGGTATGTACCCGGAATACCTAAAATTGGAATACTATCGTAGTTTCCATTTTCTGCTAAAGCACCTTCAACGCGCTTTAAAATCTGATTTTTAGTGAGAGCTTTCCAATTCATGTTTTCTTCAATTTTTACCTTTACAATTCAATCAATTATTTCAGTATAGATCTATCTTGTTTGGTAATTATCATTTCATGTTTTACTATAACTAACCTTTTGATAGGTTTTGGGCTATAGTATTTGTTTTGTTAATGGCATTCTACTATAGTCGTTTCGGTATTTATTTTGGGACTTAGATAAGGTATTCCTATGTTTAAACCCCTAAGAATAAATAGACAGCCGATTATAATAACGAATACAGGAATTGCTTTTCTTACTTTACTTCTTACATTAACCGAAATCCGATTACCTATAATGGATACTGTCATCATTAAGGGCAGTGTACCTGCGCCAAAGGCAAGCATAAACAAACCGCCTTGGAATGGAGTGGCCATAGCCAATGAGCCTGCTATACCCATATAAACTAAACCGCACGGCAAAAGTCCGTTGAGTAACCCAATCATCCATAAGTTGATAAAAGAAGTTCTACCCAATCTTTTTGCAAGATTATTCTTTACGCGACCTAATGAGCTGTTCAATAGGGGAAAGTGGTTCATCTTATTTTTTAAGGCCGCTGGGAGCAGTATGCTTAATACCATTCCAACACCTACTACTATCGATAATGTTTGCTGATAACCAGCTATTGCGAAACCTTTTCCCAACAACCCAAATAGGCAACCGATAGTGAAATAGGTAAATAATCGACCACTGTTGTATAAGAAACTACCGGAAATCACTGCTGTATAGCTATCCCTCCTCATGGGCAATGCAAAGGCAATAGGCCCGCACATTCCAATGCAGTGGAGACTTCCTAAGAGTCCGATAGTAAATGCAGTGATTAATTCCATTTTAAGGTATAATTATTACTTGCTCATCATAATACGATTGATCATTTGTTGTCCAATCTAGTTTAATGAGGTACTTTCCTTTTATAAATTTTGATAATGGAATGGTTTGTCTATTTCCATCAATAAGTTTTACTTCAAAGTCTTTAGTTTCATCCGATGGTCGAAAACAACTGATGTTTCCATTAACTGACTCGTTTGTTAATGTCGGTAACTCAATAATGAGTTGTCGATCTTCGATGAATAACTTTACCGACTCCTTTAAGTCATTGGTATTGGTTTGATGATCAATACGGTCTTGATAAGCAATCTCTTGAGCATAGTAATCTTCAGTAACCAAATCGTAATTTTGATTAAAAGCCATGATAACCATGCCTATGATAAATAGGACAAAGCTGCTGTAAAAGATGGCGATTTTTGTTCCCCAATTAATTTTCATAATTATCTACGTTTTACTGGTGCTAAGAATGAAGTATTCATATCGTCCAATACGGCTCCATTTCCACCTATAATTTCAAATTCGATATCAGTTTTTCGCTGATTTAACTGATCCATATCAAGGATTAGGAAGAAAGTACCTTCCGCGATAGACTCTGAAGGAATCATTAAACTTTCCTTTCCTATGATTTCAATGCTTCCTTCCATATCTTTCAATCGGATAGTGGCAGGAATACTATCATAGGTTTTATTGATAATCTTATAGTTGTATAGATTACTTACTTTACCTTCAGGTCGCTTTTGATATTCTTGTCCTGTAGCCTTTAATACGGTAGCTTCCACCTCAGTACGACTCAATAAAAAGAATCCTACAACACTCAAAATCAACGTTAATACAACAGTGTATCCGATGGTTCGAGTAGACCAAATTTTCTTCTCTTTATTGACAATCCCTTCTTCTGAATCATATCGAATTAGTCCTTTAGGCAATCCCACACTTTCCATCATATGATCACAGGCATCAATACAAGCAGTGCAATTCACACATTCTAATTGAGTACCATTTCTGATGTCAATACCTGTAGGACAAACATTGACACATTGATTACAATCGATACAGTCTCCTTTGTTTACTTCTTCGCGCTTTTCATTCTTCTTGAATTTACCGCGCATTTCTCCCCTTACATAATCGTAGGCTACTACAATTGAATTTCTATCGAGCATTACTCCTTGTAATCTGCCGTAGGGACAAGCAACAATACACACCTGCTCTCTAAACCAGCTGAATACCCAATAAAAAACACCGGTAAATACGATGATAGAGGCAAGGCCTACAATATGGTTGGCAGGTGAATCTGTAACTAGTTTTATCCATTCTTCAGATCCGATAATGTACATTAAGAATGTATTCGAAATCAAGAACGAGATCAAGAAAAATATTCCGTGTTTTAAGACCCGTTTTCTTATTTTTTCGCTGTTCCATTCACTATTTCTAAGTTTCTTCTGTTGCTTAAAATCCCCATCAATTAAGTATTCAATTTTTCGGAATACCATTTCCATAAAGATGGTTTGAGGGCAAACCCAACCACAGAATATACGCCCAAAAACAACTGTGAACAATACGACAAACAGAACAAAACTGAGCATGACCAAAACAAAGATGTAAAAGTCTTGTGGCCAAAATACTTGACCCAGTAATACAAACTTCCGTTCTAGTATATTAATTAATAATAGTGGATGTCCACCGATGCGGATAAATGGTCCTGAAAATAGAAAAAGAAGTAAAACAACGCTCACCCATGTGCGAGCGTTGTAATACTTACCTGAAGGTTTTTTAGGACTAATCCAATGTCTTTTTCCATCATCATCTATCGTACCGATTGAATCTCGGAACGACTGGTCCATATATTCTTCTTTCTCTTTCATTGTTCTAGTATTCAGTATGTGCTTATAAACCTTATTCTAAAGAGCGGCAGTTTCTTCACCTTCTGCATTCTCAGTAGGCTCTTCGACTTCTGTAGCAGTAGAGTCACTAGCAGCATCTTCTGCAGGAATTGCCACTTCTTCTTCTACCCAAATCTCACCTTGAGGATCTTTTGCGTTAGCAGGTTCAGAACCTTGCAGGCTCAATACGTAACTGGCAACCTGTTGCATCTGTGCAGGACTGAACTGACTTTGCCAAGCAATCATCCCTTTAGCAGGTACACCGTATTTGATAACCTTAAATACATTGTTGATTCCGCCTCCATGAATCCAATATTCATCCGTAAGGTTAGGCCCTACAATACCTTCAGCTAAAGTACCGTGGCAAGTTGCACAGTTTCCTTTATAAATGTTTGCTCCTGCATTAATTGCATCCAAGTCAACAAGCAGGGTTACGTTGTCTTCTGTGATTTGCTCGCCGCCACTTTCTAGCGCTTCAGCTTTTGCTTCTGTCGCTGCTAGCATTTCAGCATTGTATTCTTCTAGTTGTAACTCTCCACTGCCGGTAATGTGAAAGCGAATAATGTAGATGAATGCAAATACAATCGTTGCATAAAACATGTATTTCCACCATGGAGGTAAGTTGTTATCTAACTCCTTAATGCCATCATAATCATGATCTAGCATTACAGTCACTTCCTCTTCTACAGGTACATTGTCAGTAAATTTACTACCAATGATATCCAATACAGAGGACTCTTCTTCTTGGAAGTTATCGCCTCTTTTATAGCGGATCATAGTTCTTAATGATCTAAAAAGAATAGCAATAACCAAGGCCAAAAAGGCAATGATTGTGATTAGTGACCAAAACAATACATCACTCATAACAAAAGGGGCTGATGAAGCGCCGTCAGCGGCATAAGCTCCGATAGAAGTACCCGCCATAAGTAAAACGGCAACAGATTTTATTACTGATTCTGTCTTTTTATCTGCAGCTTGTTCTTCGTTAGTTTTAATTTTCCCAATACTCTGAATACTTTGTCCAATTGCATGAACAATTAACAGCAATAGTAAGATAACACTGACTAAAACCGTGAGTAAAAAAGTATCTGAAATCCCTGTACTGCTAGGCGCTACAGTTTCAGCAGCAAAAGCTCCTGCAGGAAAAAGGCTGATGATCAATGCGGCCATCATGTAGTTTATTGGTTGCTTTTTCATGATTGATGTGGTTCAGAGGTTTGACTTGTGTTAGTTGATTCTCCATCATTTAAAGGCATTGCAGAAAGACTACTTAGCTCAGTTTTATTCATTCTAGCTACCCAAATAAATAGCCCAATGAAAAAGATGAAGAAAATGAGGAAGGAGATAACAGGGAAGATGTCTATCCCTGCTATCGTATCCAAGTTATGTTTAATAAATTTTAGCATAATCTATTTTTTTTCAGTTGTTGGTACTGCTTCAATATCTCTACCTAATCGTTGTAGGTAAGCAATTAGCGCAATAATTTCTTTGTCAGGAGTTACTTCAAATCCATCTTCTTCAAGAATTTCTCGCATATCTTCCACAATTTCATTTGCTTGCTTTTCAACATCAGCATTTGCTCTTGCTGCATAATTATCACCGTAAGGCTCCTCATCATAAGGTACACCAAGCGTAATCATCGCATTTATTTTTGCAGCCGTAGTTGTAGTATCATAGGTGTTATCTAACAACCATGGGTAAGCAGGCATAATTGATCCAGCAGACAAACTGCGTGGGTCATACAAGTGCTTAAAGTGCCAAGAGTTTGGCTTACGCAATTTGCTACTTCCTTCTCGCGCTAAATCAGGTCCGGTACGTTTAGAACCCCATAAGAATGGATGGTCGTAAACAAACTCTCCTGCTTTAGAGTATTCACCGTATCGCTCTGTTTCAGATCTAAATGGACGAACCATCTGGCTATGACAACTCACACAACCTTCTTGGATATAAATATCACGTCCGTGTAGTTCAAGAGGAGTGTAAGGTTTTACCGCCTCAATGGTAGGAACATTAGATTTTACTAGAAAGGTAGGTACCATTTCTATAATACCACCAATTAAGATCACCACTAAAGATCCGATTAGCATCAATGTTGGCTTACGTTCCAATAATCTGTGCCAGTGCTCATCTTTATGCGTTTTTGAGATTGGAGCTAATGCGGGTGCTTCAGCTTCTTCATTCTTTACAAAACTTCCAGACTTAGCCGTCATGATTAAGTTGTATACCATGGTGATTACCCCAATATAGTATAATGAACCACCTAACGCTCTGTATGCATACATCGGTAGGATGTTCGTAACTGTTTCTAAGAAGTTAGGGTATTTCAAAAATCCTTCTGCAGTAAAGTCATTCCACATTTGACTTTGTGCAAAACCTGCCCAATACAATGGAATAGCATAGAATAAGATACCTAAGGTTCCAATCCAGAAGTGGAAGTTGGCTAATTTCTGAGAGTACAGTTTAGTTTTAAACAATACTGGCCATAAGAAATAAAGCATACCGAAGGTTAAGAAACCATTCCATCCTAGTGCTCCAACGTGAACGTGAGCAACGATCCAATCTGTAAAGTGAGCAATGGCGTTTACGTTTTTCAATGAAAGCATTGGTCCTTCGAATGTAGACATACCGTAAGCGGTAATGGCGACTACCATAAACTTCAATACTACACTGTCTCGTACTTTATCCCAGGCTCCACGAAGTGTTAATAGTCCGTTGATCATACCACCCCAAGATGGAGCAATCAGCATAACGGAGAATACAACTCCTAAAGATTGAGCCCAGTCAGGTAATGCGGTGTATAACAAGTGGTGAGGTCCTGCCCATATGTACAAGAAAATCAATGCCCAGAAGTGAATAATCGAAAGACGGTAAGAGAATACCGGGCGATTAGCCGCTTTAGGAACAAAGTAATACATCAGCCCTAAATAAGGCGTAGTTAAGAAAAATGCCACCGCATTGTGTCCGTACCACCATTGTACTAATGCATCCTGAACACCTGCATACCAAGAGTAACTTTTCATTAAGCTAATTGGTAATTCAAATGAGTTAACGATGTGTAATACCGCTACAGTAACGAAGGTCGCAATGTAAAACCAGATGGCTACGTATAAGTGACGTTCTCTTCTTTTTAAGATGGTGGCAAATAAGTTCCAACCAAAAACTACCCATATCAATGCAATAGCGATGTCAATTGGCCACTCTAGCTCAGCATACTCTTTTGAAGTCGTGTATCCTAAAGGTAAGGTAACAGCAGCAGCAACAATAATTAATTGCCAACCCCAAAAATTAATTTTACTAAGCATATCGCTATACATGCGGGTTTTTAATAACCGCTGAAGCGAGTAGTAGACACCGGCAAAAATTCCGTTTCCTACGAAAGCAAAAATCACCGCATTGGTATGCAGTGGTCGTATACGGCCGAAGGAGGTATATTCTATA
>CBFHLF010000064.1:0-12164 GCA_965656555.1 uncultured Acidiluteibacter sp.
TTACATTTTTAGAGGCACTCGGTTCAGAAATAAAACCTTCGTATTGCGGTAATATCTCATCGCTACCTGCAGCATATGCAATTCCAAATACTACTAGTAGAGCTACTAAACCAATAACAGAACTTTTCGCTTTTTTAGGGTTCCCAGCCATATTTGCCAAAGAAAAACCCAATGCAGCTAAAGCAGCAATTATCAATAATGTGTAGCACCAATAAATAATCGTATCTTCTGTAATACCCCCCAAAAGGAATACTACTCCTAAGATTGCACTAAGGCCTAATAGACCTATCTGTACAAATCGTAATATTTTATTTAGTCCTGCTGACATAATTTTTTACTTTTTAAGTTCGTGCTTTACTAATAGATCTACCAAAGAGATAGAAGCATCTTCCATATCGTTTACGATACTATCTACTTTTGCAACAATGTAGTTATAAAATACCTGTAGAATCATCGCAACGATCAAACCAAATACAGTTGTTAAAAGTGCTACTTTAATACCCCCGGCTACCAATGATGGAGAAATATCTCCCGCTGCCTCAATCGCATCAAATGCTCCAATCATACCGATTACTGTACCCATGAAACCAAGCATTGGCGCAAGTGCAATAAATAATGAGATCCAAGAAACTCCTTTCTCTAATAGACCCATTTGAACACTTCCATAAGAAACAACAGTTTTCTCTACCATTTCTACACCTTCGTGACTTCTGTCTAAACCTTGATAGAAGATAGATGCAACAGGTCCCGCAGTATTTCTACATACTTCTTTAGCAGCATCAACACCACCAGAATTTAAAGCACCTTCTACATTTTTTAATAATTTATCTGTATTAGTTGTTGCCATGTTAAGGTAAATAATACGCTCAATAACGATCGCAAGACCTAAAATAAGACACAATAATACAATACCCATAAATTCAGGACCACCTTCGATAAACTTGGTCTTTAAAATTTGGTGGAATGATTGGTCAGCTACAACTTCTGGCTCTTCTACAATTTCTTGAACTGGCTCCTCAATTACCTCTTCTACAGCCATTGCTGAGTCAGTAGTCATTGACGAGTCATTTGTCATTTCTGTGGTGTCAGCTGCAGTCTCTTCTTGAGCAAAAGTTTTGTTAAATGCTCCAAACGATAAAAGACCCGTTACGGCTAATAAAGCAAATAGTTTTTTCATGATTTGAATTGTTAAAAATCTAGTTTAATTGACTTGTTAATTATCTAATTGATTGTTAATTACATATTTAAATAAAAATCGCTTTGCGGAGAGAGGGGGATTCGAACCCCCGAAACGGTCACCCGTTTACACGCTTTCCAAGCGTGCGCCTTCAGCCACTCGGCCACCTCTCCTTTGTATCGATTCTTAAAAGAACGCGCATTTCAGCTCGCCAAATTACAAAAAAATATACTTGCACTAAAAATTTTTTGAGATTAAGCTTAGGTTATCAAATTAAACCGAATCGCTCATTTCTCCTCTCAAATTCTGTTTTAACTGTCTTACAACCTCCTGCCGATTTAATGAAGAATCTCCAAGCAGCAACATTAATTTGGTAATCGCTGCCTCAGCAGTTAAATCCCCTCCCCCAATCACACCTACTTTCTCTAAGTGTGATCCAGTTTCGTACTTTTTTTGATCTACTTTACCACTGTTGCACTGTGTAACGTTCACAACGATTAAACTATTGCCTATTGCCTCCTTTAAGGCATCTTGAAGCCAACCTTCACTGGGCGCATTACCAGCTCCATAGGTCTCTAAAACAATACCTCTTAAACCCTTTTGAGACAGCACGTGCTTAAAAAAAGAAGCAGATATGCCGGGAAATAGTTTTAAATAACCTACCTCGTCGCTCCAACTCTTAAAAACATATAACTTCTTATCTTTTGAAATTGGGCGGATAGCACTATAATTATATTTGATGTGAACACCCGCTTCTGCAAGCTTTGGATAATTTGGCGAATCAAATGCTTCAAAATTCTCAGCACTGATTTTTTTAGTCCTATTGCCACGGTACAGCGCATACTCAAAATATATAGCTACCTCAGGAACTATGGCAACACCATCGTTCTTTGCTGCTGCTATTTCAATTGATGTGATTAAATTTTCTTTTCCATCGGTTCGAATGGTTCCTATTGGCAATTGAGAACCAGTAAAAATTACCGGCTTTGCCAAATGCTCCAGCATAAAACTTAAAGCTGAAGCAGAATATGCCATTGTATCGGAACCATGTAATATCACAAACCCATCGTATCGATCGTAATTGGATTGAATTATTAATGCTAGCTCTACCCAAACCGTAGGATTCATATTGGACGAATCAATAGGCTCTTCGAAGGCATAAGCCTCTATGTCGATATCAAACTTTTTTAGTTCAGGGATCTCTGCAAACAGTTGGTTAAAATTAAATGGTTTTAATTCTCCGCTCACAGGATCATTGATCATACCGATAGTTCCCCCGGTGTAGATGAGCAGTACAGATGACTTTTTCATAGGCCAAAAATAGTTTTAGAATTTTGAGTCGTTACTTCGGCCACTTCCATTACTGTCATATTTAATAAATCGGCAACTTTTTCAGCAATATGAGGAATGTAAGATGGCTCATTGCGTTTCCCTCGAAAAGGTGAAGGTGCCAAATAAGGGGCATCAGTCTCGAGCACAATATCAGTTAAAGATAGCAATTCAACTACTTTATCCAATCCCGCTTTTTTAAAGGTAACCACACCTCCAATTCCCAGGTAAAAATCGCCGTAATTTAAAATGTGGCGCGCCTGCTCTAAATTGCCCGTAAAACAATGAAATATACCTCTCAAGCGGTCATCGTTCAATTCATCTAGGATGCCTAGTATTTCATCAAAAGCCTCTCTGCAATGAATAACAATTGGCAAATTAAGCTCTTTCGCCCATTCGATTTGAGTTCGAAAGGCATGCTCTTGTTCCTGTTGGAAGGATTTATCCCAGTACAGATCAATCCCAATTTCACCAACCGCCACGTACTTATGTTCGTCCAAAAGTTTTCGCATTTTAGATAATACGACAGCGACGTCTTCTTTTACATCACAAGGATGTAAACCCATCATTGGGAAACAGTTATTGGGATATTTTTCAGCCAAATGGTGCATTCCTTTTACAGAATCCATATCAATATTGGGCATAAACATCCTACTTACCCCGCTTGCTATTGCGCGGTTAATCATTGCATCCTGATCTTCTTTAAACTTATCGGAATAGATGTGCGTGTGGGTATCGGTGTAAGTCATGCTGACAAATTTAGTTTTTTGATTACGATTCAATCGGGCTAAACAGAATAAAAAATTTAATTTGGCACTTTGAAAGTTATGAGCAAAAAAACCAAAATCCTAATCATACGATTCAGCTCTATTGGCGACATCGTGCTGACTTCTCCGGTAGTAAGATGTTTAAAAGAACAGCTGCAAGGTCAAGTGGAAATTCATTACATCACCAAAAGATCTTACGCGAGTCTTCTTGAGCACAATCCACACATCGATAAGGTGTATACTATAGAGAAAAAAGTATCCGAAATAAGTGGTCTTTTGCGAAAAGAGAAATACACTCATGTCATTGATTTGCACAAAAACTTGCGTTCTGCGCGTGTAAAATCAGTTATAAGCGGCAAAAAATATGCTTTCGACAAACTAAATATCGAAAAGTGGATGGCGGTGAATTTAAAGTCAAATAGCTTACCTGATATTCACATCGTAGATCGATATTTAGCTACTATTGAGTCGCTTGGAGTAAAGAATGACCATAAAGGACTCGATTTTTTCATCGACCCTACTCATCATGTTCTCAAATCGTCACTACCGGCCTCTTTTCAAAGTGGATTTGTTGCATTTGCTATTGGTGGACAGCATGCTACCAAATGCTTGCCAGTAGATAAAATGATTGCCATCTGTAAAAAAGTTGAGCTACCGATTGTACTTTTAGGTGGAAAAGAAGATTTGCGCGTAGCTAAATTTATTGAAGATAAATTAGATCAAAAAATCATCAACGGCTGCGGAAAGTATAGTATTCATGAAAGTGCATCGATCGTTTCTCAAGCGGAAGCTGTTATTACGCACGACACCGGAATGATGCATATTGCGGCAGCATTCAATCGAAAAATCGTTTCCATTTGGGGCAACACCATTCCAGAATTTGGAATGTATCCCTACCTACCTGAAGGCCTTAAAAACTACAGTGAAATCATTGAGGTAAAAGAACTAGGTTGTAGACCTTGCTCTAAAATTGGCTTTGACAAATGCCCAAAAGGCCACTTCAAATGCATGAAGCAGATTAGTGAAGACCGCGTGGTTGAAAAAGTGTACGATTTACTAAAACTTTCAAATTAACCTTCAGAATGTTCCTTAGTAGCAGGCACAAAGAGCGCTTTTAGCTCTGTAGCCTTGTCCGGGTCTAATTTTCCTGCTAAAATCAAACTAAGTTGCTTTCTTCTCAAAGCAGCATCGTAACGTTTTTTCTCTAAATCTGACTCGGCAATTAATGCAGGCACCTCAATTGGGCTTCCATTTTGGTCAACCGCTACGAAGGTATAAATAGCTTCATTACTTTTTACGCGCTCGCGACTTAATCCACGCTCTACCCAAACATCTAAAAACACTTCCATAGAAGAGGTAAACGCTCGGCTAACTTTTGCTTCAATCGTTACCACCTCACCTAACTTTATCGGTTGATTAAAGGATACTGAATTCACTGAAGCTGTAACAACCACTCTATTGCAATGACGTTGCGCTGAAATTCCCGCAGTAATATCCATCCAATTAAGCAATTGCCCTCCCATTAAATTACCAAGGGTATTGGTATCATTAGGTAGTACAATTTTTGAAGTTTGTGCAAATGTATCTTTAGAAAAACGACCTTTCATATCTCTCCGGTTTTGGGAGCGCAAAGGTAACTAAAGCAACAAGAAGACTGGAATGAAAGGTATTATTTTTCCAATAACCAAGCTGCAGGGTTTCCGGAGTTTTTCACTTCACCCAATAACTGAACAGCTTCTTCACGCGTGGCATAGCTTTGATAACTCACTGTATACAAGTTTTTAAATGTACCGATCAATCTTGCATCATACCCTTTCTTTTGAAGTCTTTTTACTAACTTCTCTGCATTGGCTTCCACTGAAAAGCACCCACCAACTACGTGAAACTTTAATACAGCATTCACTGCTTCGATAGGAGCAGATTCTTCAACCAACTCTTTAACAATAAATGTTCTAGAAGATCCGTCATTATTCTTCCATACATAGGTGTCATCGCTAATTTGATCTGCCTCAAAAGCCGCTTCTGAAGTTGGTGAAACAGCCGAAGGGAAATACGTTGGACTCACGTAGTCCAATCCGATGGATGCATAAGACACCGGAGAATCATTGTTCAACTGATACTTGTAAGAAGTATATCCTATGCCTGCAAACAATAATAACGATGCAGCTGCTGCCCAATAAAAACCAAAACGTTTTTTATTCTCTTCCTCATCAGGAGACTTTACTACCACTAAACGCTCTTTGATTTCGCGCTGAATGCGTTCTTTAGCATCAGGTCGAGCTATTGGAGTGGCTTTAAAATCATTTAACCCGAACGATGATAGTAAATAGTTTGCATCTGAACTAGGCAAAAACTGTATTCGTTTTTCAGGATCTAAGAAAAGTATCCCGATTTTTTCTAAGGTAACTTTATCCCCTTTACTTAGGGTACTTATGATTTCTGAAACATAATTATCAATAGCTTTTCTTGCCTCTAAGAAAGAAATGTTATTGGTTTCAGCTATAAAATTCGCTAAAAGACCATCATTAGAAGTAAGGTTGCGATTAAACGATAACTGCTTAGAAGGAGGAGAAAATGTATGTTGAATGGGTTGAATTTTTGCGCCACGATAATTGGCAACGAACCCACCGAAATCAGGGATAATCACGCAATCAAACTGATACAATAATTCAGCAATACTTTTAGGTATGTTTAGTCCATTCATAAGTGCGAAAATAAAAAAAAAGGGTGAAATCTAAACTATTTAAATGCATTTAAATCTTCAGGGGTATCCACCGAAAGTGACTCTGTATCGGTTATTGCGACCTTTATCTTATATCCATTTTCAATCCATCGTAATTGCTCCAATCCTTCAGCTAACTCTAACCGTGAAGGACTAATAGTCGTAATCTCCTTCAAAATATCAGCACGATAAGCATAGAGTCCTATGTGCTTGTAATAATTATAATGTTCTATCCAATCATTCTGCTCTATTCCTCGCTGAAAAGGAATTACAGCTCTGCTGAAATAGATAGCAAAATCTGTTTCATCAATCAGCACCTTCGGTTTATTGGCATTAAATAGCTCTTCATTGGTCGTTATTAATTTAACCAAGGTGGCAATTTCTGTATTCTCATCTGAAAAGCAATTAACTGCCTGTGTTATTTGCTCAGGATCGATATACGGCTCATCCCCTTGAATATTAACCACAATATCAAAGTCTATGGATTGATTTAGCAGTACTTCTTTACACCTATCTGTTCCGCTTTGATGGTGCTCGGCAGTCATTAGCACCTCGCCACCAAAAGCATTAACAGCATCCACGATACGCTGATCGTCGGTAGCTACTACTACATGGTCTAGTGCTGATGTTTGTTTAGCTTGCTCATAAACGCGCTGAATCATCGACTTTCCGTTGATCTCAACAAGTGGTTTGCCCGGAAACCGAGTTGATCCATATCGAGCAGGAATAATCCCAATTACTTTCTTCATTGAAATATAAATTTTATTATGAGTAGGTTCAAAATCAATTTTTTAGTAGATTTCAAATTCCAAAACCAGTATTGCCTACCAAAGGGCAAATTAAAAAAAATTAACCATACAAATGCCTCACGACGACCTAAAATATAAAATTGGTGTAACATTGATTCCTGGGATCGGAGCAATCAATGCAAAAAAACTAGTCGCCTATTGCGGAGGAGCCGAAGCGGTTTTTAAAGAAAGTGCAACGGCACTAGAAAAAATCCCCGGACTCGGCAAGAAAATTATCAAGCAAGTGACATCTTCAAAAGAGGCATTAACTGCGGCAGAAGAAGAGCTTCGCTTTATGGAAACAAATGAAGTAAAGGCATTATTCTACTTAGACAAAGACTACCCTAGACGATTAAAACACTGCGAAGATGGCCCATTGGTATTATACACAAAAGGGAATGTGGATTTTAACCGAGAAAAAGTAATCAGCATTATTGGAACTAGAAATGCGACCGTTAGTGGAAGAGGCTTTACAGAAAAACTAATGGAGCAGTTGGTACCACACCAACCGTTAATTATAAGCGGATTAGCATTCGGGATAGACATCACTGCACACAAAGCAGCATTGCATCATAAATTACAAACGATTGGTGTATTGGCACATGGATTAGACGCTATTTATCCAACACCACATACTAATACAGCAAAAAAAATGCTTGAAAATGGAGGTATAGCAAGCGATTATCGTCATGGTCGAAAAATATTTAATAAACAATTTGCAGAGCGAAATAGAATTGTTGCAGGTCTTTCAGATGTTACGATTGTAGTAGAGTCAGCAGCAAAGGGTGGATCGTTAATCACCGCTGAGCTAGCCAACGGATACAATCGCGATGTTTTTGCTGTCCCTGGTAGAGTAAATGATGAATTTTCAATCGGATGCAATCGCCTAATAAAAAGCAACCGAGCAGCATTAATAGAATCAGTAAAAGACATTGAGTATGTGATGGGGTGGTCTGCAGAGGAAAAAGCCCCACAGCAGACATCTCTATTTGAAGAAGTAAACGACGAAGAACGACTCATTCTAAATATATTATCTGAAGGACCTGAAAGTGTAGATATAATAAGTATTCGGGCTCAGTTACCAATGAGTAAAACGACAACCCTACTTCTGAACCTTGAATTTAAAGGGGCTTTAAAATCACTCCCAGGAAAGATGTATCAATTGTTATAAAACTATCTTAAATAATGATAAAAAGAAGTAAGCTCAAACAATCGTAACAAAATCATAACAAAATAGTTACATTACAGTTTAGTAAAAAAGAAAGTTAAAATGATGCACTTCCATTTCATTTCGAGCGTGGCCAGACTAAAATTTTCTACATTTGTTTTTTATTAAACCCGTTTAAAACGCAATATTTTAATATAATGAGCACAAGTAAATCTCACGAAAAGGCCATTAATGAATTCGTTCAATTAGTTGGGGCCAAAAATCCAAATGAGCCAGAATTCATGCAAGCGGTTCAAGAAGTAGCAGAAACAGTTATTCCTTTTATTGAGGACAACCCAAAATACAAGAAAGGAAATTTATTAGAGCGAATGGTGGAAGCTGAACGTGTCATCATGTTTAGAGTGCCATGGTTAGATGATAATGGTGAAGTTCAAGTAAATAGAGGTTTTAGAATCGAAATGAACAGTGCTATCGGACCTTATAAAGGTGGTTTGAGATTTCACCCATCTGTGAATTTAAGTGTTTTAAAGTTTTTAGCTTTTGAGCAAGTGTTCAAAAATAGCTTAACTACCCTACCTATGGGTGGTGGAAAAGGTGGAGCAGACTTTGATCCCAAAGGAAAATCAGACAATGAAGTAATGAAATTCTGTCAGAGTTTTATGACTGAATTGTGTCGTCATATTGGTCCTAATACAGATGTACCCGCGGGAGATATCGGTGTAGGTGGTCGTGAGATTGGCTATATGTTTGGCCAATACAAGCGTATTAGAAACGAGTTTACAGGGGTTTTAACTGGGAAAGGATTATCTTTCGGTGGGTCATTAGTACGCCCGGAAGCTACCGGATACGGTTGTGTTTATTTCTTAGATGAAATGTTAAAGACTAAAAACGACTCTTTAAACGATAAAGTAGTTACTATTTCCGGTTCAGGTAACGTAGCGCAATACGCGTGTCAAAAAGCGACTGAACTTGGTGGAAAAGTGGTTACTATGAGTGACTCTTCAGGTTATATCTATGACGAGAATGGAATTGATGCTGAAAAATTAGCATTTATCATGGAGTTGAAGAATGTGAAACGAGGAAGAATTAAAGAATATGCAGACAAGTACGGAGCTAAATTTGTTGAGGGAGCGCGTCCATGGTCTGAAAAATGTGATATTGCTTTACCATGCGCTACACAAAATGAATTGAATGTAGATGAAGCCAAAACACTTGTTAGCAATGGCTGTAAAGCGGTAGCAGAAGGTGCAAACATGCCATGTACGCCAGAAGCAGTAGAAGTATTCCACGAGAACAAAATCTTTTTTGCACCTGGAAAAGCATCTAATGCAGGTGGGGTAGCCACTTCAGGTCTAGAGATGAGCCAAAACTCATTGAGATATAACTGGCCTGCTGAAGAAGTAGATGCTAAATTGCATAATATCATGAAAGATATTCACGAGCAGTGTGTGAAATACGGTACTGATGAATCAGGATATATTGATTATGTAAAAGGTGCAAACATTGCAGGGTTTGTTAAAGTTGCAGATGCAATGACAGCTCAAGGAGTTGTATAACACTCACTAAATAAAACACAAGAAATCGCCAATTCATTTGTTTGAGTTGGCGATTTTTATTTAATAATTTTGACACACACGAAAATTACTAAAGAGCATGTACGGAAAAATTCAAGAACACTTACAGGAAGAGTTAAAAAACATAGAAGAAGCCGGATTATTTAAAAAAGAACGCATCATATCAGGTGCACAAGATGCGGTAATCAAGCTGAGCAATGGAGATGAAGTAATTAACTTTTGTGCAAACAATTACCTTGGTTTATCTTCTCATCCTAAAGTAGTAGAAGCTGCAAAAAACACACTAGACTCCCATGGTTTTGGGATGTCTTCTGTACGATTTATATGCGGAACACAAGATATTCACAAAGAGTTAGAAGCTAGAATTGCCAAGTTCTGTGGCACAGAAGATACCATTCTATATGCTGCTGCGTTCGATGCAAATGGCGGTGTTTTTGAGCCATTATTAGGCCCAGAAGATGCGATCATTTCAGACTCATTAAATCATGCCTCTATTATTGATGGTGTTCGCTTATGCAAAGCAGCACGGTACCGTTATGAAAATAATAACATGGCTGACCTTGAGGAGCAACTTAAAAAAGCCCAAGATCAGCGTTTCAGAATAATTGTAACGGATGGGGTCTTCTCAATGGATGGTTATGTAGCACAACTAGATAAGATCTGTGACCTCGCAGATAAGTACGATGCAATGGTAATGGTAGACGACTGCCACTCTCATGGGTTCATTGGGAAAACAGGTAGAGGAACTGCAGAATACAAAAATGTATTAGGAAGAGTTGATATTATTACCGGAACATTAGGGAAAGCGCTCGGTGGTGCTATGGGTGGTTTTACAACTGGTAAGAAAGAAATTATCGAGTTGCTTCGTCAACGTTCTCGTCCTTATTTATTCTCCAATTCTTTGGCCCCAGCTATTGTAGGAGCATCTATTGCTGTGTTTGACATCTTGGAGGAAACTACCGCGTTTAGGGATAAACTAATGGACAATGTGGATTATTTTAAAGCAGGTGTAAAGGCTGCAGGATTTGATTTTAAGGATGGAGAATCAGCAATTGTACCAATTATGCTATACGATGCCAAACTATCTCAGATAATGGCTGACAAATTATTAGAAGCAGGTATTTACGTGATTGGTTTCTTCTACCCTGTAGTGCCGAAAGAGCAAGCGAGAATAAGAGTTCAGCTATCTGCCGCCCATACCAAAGACCATCTAGATAAAGCCATTGCGGCATTTACCAAAATAGGTAAAGAATTGGGCGTGATTAAGTAATATTCCAGTAAAATAAATAGAATACTAAACAGGCTAGTCGGAATCGATTAGCCTGTTTAGTTTTTACAGTTATGTTTATTGGTCGGTAAGGGTTTTCATAAATGCAATGATTGCTTCTTCCTCTTCTTCTGTTAGTCCTAATGGATCAGAAGGGAGTGTTTGGTGCGCTAATTCGATTCCCAATCCTGCACCACCGCCAACGTCGTAAAACTCCATCACTTCTTCTAGCGTGTTATAAACTCCGTTGTGCATATAAGGCGCAGTGAGAGCTACATTTCGAACTGTTGGTGTTTTAAAGAAGTACTTACGTTCGTCTGTCTTGAACATATTATACCGTCCTAAATCATCGTCAATCACAGCACCATTCTCTACATTTTGATCCGGTACACCCAGCAACTCCATTTCAGACTCCGCGAAATTAGGCGGTACAGTTCCATTAAATAAAGGTGGAAAGTGACAAGTTGCGCATTGCGCTTTACCCATAAATAGGTTAAATCCGTTTATTTCTTCCAAGGTTAAAGATGCCTTCTTATTAGAAATAGACTCATCAAAACGCGAGTTAAATGGCGCCAAACTTCTAATATAAGCTGCTATTGCATTACGAATAGAAAGATCCTCTGGTGCGGACTGATAAACTTCATTAAAAGCCAATTTATACGATGTATCTTGACTAACAGCTACTACCATACCCTCAATAGAAGAGTGGAACTCCGATTCATTAGTGACTACATCGACAATTTGACCTTCTAAATTACCGGTACGAGCATCGTGAAAAAATGCTTTTTGAAAGCCAGCATATTTCAATGTAGGACTATTCCGAGTTTGTCCTGCAGAGATTGATAATCCATCAGTAAAAGCAATATCTTTTTGGTGACAAGTGCTGCAACTCATATTTCCATCAATAGATAGTGCGCTATCATTAAACAATTTACGACCCAATAAAATCTTCTCTTTTGTAATTGAAGACCATATCTTTTCAGAAAAAAAACCTACGTTAAATGTAGTTGAATCGAACAAATTTGGCGCATCGTTTTGGATTGCCATTTCAAAAGGAAAAGTAATTTCCCAATCCGCTACTGTTTTATTCCAAAAATCGAATTGCTTGTTGGTGTGATTTCGAATAAAGGAATACCGATCAAAATCATCAAAATTGACTGACAATGCCATTTGAGATGCTTTCAATTCTTCTTTCCATTTAGTGTACAAATGGGGACTGGTAAAGTATTTTTTAAAGAAGTCCAACAACTGACCAAGCTCCTGATAAACGACGGCACTCTCCTCTAAAGATTGACTAAGTACAGGAGAATCGAAACCAGTAATTCCAGTAGTCGCTACGCGTGTAAAGGAACTCCTAAGCATCCAAAGGAAG
>CBFHLF010000065.1:0-12102 GCA_965656555.1 uncultured Acidiluteibacter sp.
ATTACATGAAAGTAGTTAGCGGTGCCATCGTGCAAGCCCATACTGTGGAACTGAAAAAGAAACTAGATGAGAGCGATGAAGAATTACTTGCAATTGGCATATTAGAACTTCGAGAGCGATATGAGTCTGACGCAAAAGAAATTATTGTTCCAATGGAGCTCGACTTTAATGTCCCTAATTCATACTACACTGTACCGCAAAGAGGAGATAAGAAAAAGCTGCTAGAGTTATCGGAAAGAAATGCGAAATTCTATCGATTAGAACACAGAAGGCAAGCAGAACGAATTGACCCTGAGCGTCACACCAAGCGAATTTTAGAACAAATAAAATCAGATCTCCGATTAAAAGAGCTCCCAAGGCACATCGAGTGTTTTGATAACTCAAACATTCAAGGCACACACCCTGTAGCTGCATGCGTTGTTTTTAAAAATGCTAAACCTTCTAAAAAAGATTACCGCCATTTTAACATTAAGACAGTAGAAGGACCAGACGACTTTGCATCAATGGAAGAGGTGGTTTACAGACGATATAAACGTTTAAAAGAAGAAAACGAACCATTACCTCAGTTAATAGTAATTGATGGCGGAAAAGGGCAGCTTGGAGCCTCTCTAAAAGCGCTTGAAAAATTAAATTTAAGGGGAGAAATTGCTATCGTAGGAATTGCAAAACGTCTAGAGGAAATCTTTTTCCCGGGAGATTCTCTTCCGTTGTACCTAAAGAAAACGTCAGAAAGCCTAAAAGTAATCCAACAATTGCGAAATGAAGCTCACCGCTTCGGAATTACACATCACCGCAACAGAAGGTCAAAAACAGCTATAAAATCAGCGCTTTACGATATTAAAGGCATTGGAGAAAAAACTGCTACAGAACTTTTAAAGCGCTTTAAATCAGTTAAACGGATTAAGGAAACGCCACGAAAGGATTTAGAAGAAATTATTGGCTTCAGTAAGGCTAAACTTATTACCGATTATTTTAATAGAAATCAATAGTTTAATGCAACAGTTTATTAATATTACTAGATTATAAATTACTGCTTTCTTCATTTCTGCATGATTAGTTTTCCGTGATGAACTATTACCCCATCTTGTAGTATTTCATAAAGATAAGGGATTTTTCTGTTCTTTTGGCTTGAACCAAAATGAACCAACCTGCCTTGCTGCAGGCAGGAAGTTCAAGGCTTTGACCAATTCACTTCAATTTATCTCCTACAGACTAAGACATTCGTCGGATCTCCTCAATTCTTCGGAGCTAGACGAATTTTCTAAGGCTCTACTTCGAAAATATTGTGAATGACTCAAGGCCAATCACACGAGTCAACCTTCATTTAAAACGAGCATTTGTTTTCGCTTTGAAGTTTGATAATTTAATTCATAATAAACCTACCTCCCAACCACCACTTTCTCCGTACTTACCCCATTTTCACCGATTACTTTCAGAAAATAAACCCCATTTTTTAAATTACTCACTGAAATCGTATTCACTTGCCTTCTTTCAGTAAGCACAATTTTACCCTGTATATCAAACAATTGAATTAAAGTAATGCGACTATTGGGCATAAATGTTAGGTGTAATTGATTTTGCGTAGGATTAGGATATACATTAAGTAAAGTAGGTTGTAATTGTTGTTCTTTTAGGCCTACGGTTTGCATTTCATGGATTCGGATAATGGGTTGTGTAGGAACTCCATCCCAATGTGTCCAATCTCCCATTACATAATAACCACCAAATTTGGACTTAACTATATTTGCAACTGCACCTTGATCTTTAAAAAATATCGTTGTGTCAGGGCCTCTTGAAGTAAAGTATTGAGGCTCTATATTACCCACGGAATCTAACTTCACCAAGCTATTTTTCGCAAACCCTTGAACTTGATTGAACCAACCACCAACAAGATATCCGTTGTCAGAAGTTTTAACAACACTACCAACACCTGCGTCATTAGAAATAGAGTCTATAGGCCTTCCTAAATTGTTAAAGGTAGTATCCAAACTTCCATTAGGGTTTAATCTTAGCATAGAAAACCATTGAGAGGGATAATCCACTACTTGAAAATTACCAATGATAAAAATTTTACCATTTTCTTCTACTAACTTAGGCCTAAAACCTCCATTGCCCGTTACTACAGGACTACTAAACGTGGTATCTAAAGTACCGTCTAGATAAATTCGGCATAACCCATTTACGGTTTGCCCATCATATTGTGTAAAAAGCCGAGGTAAACCAAAAACCAATAGTCTTGTACTGTCATACGGCCAAAAACCCGTGATAGGCCCATTTGCGGTATGCTGAAAAGTAGAATCATAATAGCCCAAAGAGTCTACCTTTACAATAGCACGACCGGGAAATGTATCAGGCGGATTTTTTATCAAACAATGGTTTGGATTTCCATTCCAATCGTTGGTCATTAATGAAGATCCATTCGGAAAAAAATGAGGCCATGCAGCTTCGGAACATGATACCGTTTGTTGATACATTTGAAACCAATTTTGCCAAACATAGTTACCATCTATATCCATAGGAACATACCAGCCTCCTGGTCCAAACCCTGAAATAAAAACGCTATCATTAATAGGATAAAAAAATGTCATAGTACTCGCCCCTGCTCCTTTAAAACTGTAATTCCGACTACCATTTCTATTGGTGCTCATTATAGAATAATAAGGATCATTACCTAAAAATAATCTAAAGCCACCTGCTATGTGTATGCCTCCTGTAGCAGGGTTTTCCCATACCTCTGTAATATCTCCCGCCCCAGTTCCCTGTGTTATATTAAAAAAAGGCTGAAAGCTAGTATCTATGGAAAATGAAGGCTGAGCAGTTAGCTCAGCCTTTGTTCCGTATAAAGAAAGAACAAATAAGATTATATAAATTAGTCTATTTTTCATTTCTGGATGATTAGTTTTCCGTGATGCACTGGAGTGCCATCTTGCAATACTTCATAAAGATACGCACCATTTTCCAAATGGTTCACATCTATGGTCGTATTTGAATTAGCAATTCTTTTTTCTATCACTAGTTGACCGCTTATATTGAATACAAGAAGTGAACTAGTACTTTCTTTTAAATCGCCTTCAACTATAAAGTTAACTGAGGTACTCGCTGGGTTAGGAATCATGGAGTACCCTCCTTCTAAATCAGTAGCCGCTGCTGTGGTCATATCATACACTCTTCGGCTTCTTTGCCTTTCTTGTGGTGCATCAAAAGTGGTACACTCTCCGTATCCAAAACACAATATATTTTGTGCCATTTGAGAAGAACGTCCAGTTCTTTTTTCAGCAATGGTTCTTAAAGTGCCCAACTCTTCTTCTCCTAAATCTAAAATAGCGGTATTATTATCATTAATTACTGATCTGAAATCTATGTAGTCTTTTAGATTATCGTGTTCTAATTGCATTGTTTCTGAGAGTTCAGGTCCCTCTTCCAAGGCACTGATCAATATAGCTGCTTTCTGAAAATCTTCTTGATCAATAGCCAGTTCTACCATTCTATAATCTGAAGCTGTGTGCTTACGTGCTTCTAATATGCTTTCAATACTATCTGTATGGTCTAAACTATCCGACATATAATAATACAGTAACTGATTAGATATAGAACCTAATGTGGCATTAGTAGAAGCCAATTGGTTTTCTAAAATGGTGCGGGGCGTAACACCACTCCAGTTTTGATAAATCAGTTGAATCATTAACGCTGGTAAAGTATTGGGAATTTCATGCTCTAAAAAATACAAAAAGTCTTCATTTCTTGTAGCATCTAAATTTGCTAAGCAAACCTCTAATAAAAGTGCATCTGTTAAAATACCCGTTTGTGCTGCTTCTCTAAGTGCTTCTTCTGATAAATAGGGTGCCTGACTCATCAATTCATCGCGTAAATTTTGTGCATCAGAATTAAAGCTCATATTAATCGCCTGTAGCAATGAATCCGTATTTCCTCCGTCTATGTTTTGAAAATACGTATACAATAAGCCGTTATACTGGTTACGTAAGGTATAGAATTCACTATTTAAGTTAGATACCACATTTCCGCCATACGAGCTAAAGTAGAGTTGAGAGCAAGTATTGGCATTAGCGGTGTAGGCTTGCATAATAAGACCAGGAGGATCTATCTTACTCGACTGCATCTGTTCCGAAGCCGTTTTATAATAATAGACGATGCCTTGGTCAGAAAAGTTTTGTAATTGCCATTGATTCATTACGCTAGCAAAAAATTCATTTCCTGAAGATTGGGATGGCTGGTAAGCGCCTTGAAAAGTGCGAATCCCGTGAAATTTACTCTCAGGCCTATTTGGGACTTTTTCTACTCTCACATCAATCGTATTGGTAAAACTATTACACACATACTGCATACCTTCATATTGGTTATTGTTTCTGTTTCTTCCCAAATACCACTGAGCTAAAGAGTTATTTGAAAAACTATTCCGATATACCTGATTTGCTTCAGTTCCTGTGTTTTCCATTAAAATTCCTACACTATTTACGCTAGGCATCGTTGTGTTTCCGTTTATTGTATTGGCCTCTATTTCAAATCCTGTAGACTGGAAATTATATAATCCTAATTGGTTAGGGCTTATATTGGAGTAACCAATTTTAGGAGTAGCCCCAATAGATATATTATTTCGTATAAATCTAAAGTTATCTTGTGTTTGAATCACGGTCGCCTGCATATTTCCTTCAAAGTCGGTTTGGTCTACAGTAATGGTATTAGCAGTACTAGCACCCAATGCATGAACGCCAATATTAAAATTTTTCACTCTAGAACGTCTTAAACTACTAGTTGGGCATGCATTACCTTGGTTAGGAATATTACAATAGCCTTTTAACTGATAGCCGGCGTCTATAGAAAAAATAGCCTTACCTGTAGACAAACTGAATGTGCTAAGCGTTGTTCGATTATCATCAAAGTAACAACCTTCAAAAACAACTCCTTTTACATCCCATAAAGTTACTTGATTTATTTCACCAAAGTTGTAAGGATTAAAGTCATCATTTAAGATAAATTTACACCGTTTAAAGAAACTCACGTTGTTATTTGCATAGGACATAAAGGCTACTGCTCTTCTGCAGTTTTTAAATGTTGCATTATCTGCTTCTATAATACCACCCATTGAATTCCAATCGTCGGTCTTCCACAAACTAACAGCAGTATGTGCATTTTCTAGAACAGCATTATTTTTAAGAATCAATTTACCTTGGTTGTTGACTGTTTGAGGTAAGTTAGAGTTACCCCAAACCTCTATGCCTTCCCAAAAGTAACCGCAATCATTTGTAATACCTCCACCATCAACTTCTAAGATAGAGCCCGGCTCTATTATAATTCGTCCATTGTAAGGCATATGAATAGTGCCTTTTATTATTAATTTACTATTATCTTTTATTCTTAAATCAGTTTCTAAATAATCATTAGTTAACCATGTAGTGTTGGTATTAATCACTTTCTCATAACTGCTTCTATTAGGTTCGGGTAGGTCAATACTCCAAGTCCCTCTTCCATATGTTGCTGCATATAGCTTATTGGAGCATGTGTTTACTCTAAGTTCAAATACTTGAACGTTCGGAATACCAATTACCTTAGTCCAAACATTAGTGCTCCCATCAGTAGTATACACACCTGCATTTGTAGCAATATATAGCATATCATTAAAACCTTCGAGTACAACAATATTATTGGTGGGTAGTTTGGGCAGGCTTCCAGTAGGGTCAGCATTAGTCCATGTTAATCCACCGTCTATTGTTTTGTAAACTTTTTTTGCATCATCATAACCACTAAAACAAACCCATACTTTATTATGATCTGTAGGGCTAATTGCTATTCCTTTTATAAATGGGGGATAAAAACTACCATCGTGAAAAATTTGAGGTAAACTTGCCGTTATGTTCTTAAAAAAAGTCGGAGGAGGAGTAGTGCCAGATGCATCAGTATAAACACCATCTCTTAATCCATCAGAGGATTTGTAGAGTCTGGTATGTTTAGAATTTGTAGCTAATGTAACTGCGTAAATATAGTCAGGATTAGATTTTGAAATATCAAACTCTACTACTTGCCTTTCAAATCTATTTACAGTATCACCTGTTAAAGTATAATCAGCATATAAATCAGATTCAATTTTATAAGGATTTGCAATATTAGATGAAGATCTTGGTAATTTAAAGTCAGGTTCATTTGAAGAGTATAGATCACTAAATCCATAGATTCCTTTATGCGTTATAGGGTGATCGACAATTTGAAATTGTGCTGGAATTACCTCTACCTTATCGGGGTTTCCTATAAAACTTGGAGGGTTCTTTGCACTTAAAACTGCATCCCATGCTTTTCCAAAATTATAATTCCAATTACGATCGGTAGCTATTGTAGGATACAATGTGTTTCCTTTAGCGTCATCGGTAATTTGACAACCGTAACCATCTCCTGCCCCCTCAGCTTTCCAAGAACCAATTATAATAGGATGAAGACGAGATATTCCATTATCTTGTCTTCCTATGGCTATTACGTTGCTGTTTACTTTAGATACATCAAATGACCAAACTAAATTGGTGTTAAGTCCTTCATTTTTATAAATCCATCCATTTACATTATTAAAAGAAATATCTTTTGTACTTATTCCTCCATGGTGGCCACAATACAACTTTGGGTTGGACGTATTTGGCTCAAAAACCAATTCATGAACATCTGCGTGAAACTTTCCTCCGTCACTGTATTTTGATTGTCTTATAAAACTATTTGGTGTATTAATGTCTATACTTCCTCTTACTTTGGTAAATCCATAATATACTTTATCTGGGTCTACAGGAGATGCAGCAATTGCCATAAAAGACTCCGGAAATGCATCTTCAAATTTATCTTGATATCGATGATCTAACTCTTGCCATACTCCATTTTTATACATGAATACATAAATAGATTGGTGATTCGTTATATCTGCTCCATTAGTAATAGTCTTTACACCATTTATGTAGGCGTATAGTCTATTAGGATCAGCAGGAGTTACAGCAATATTTATCCTTCTAACTTGAAAATTGGGCAAGGAAGTTAAGTCTAAACCTTTGTTTTGTCCTGTTATACTAACCCAAGTATCTCCTCCATTTGAAGACTTAAAAATATCAGTACTTGAGGTGTACATAGTATTTGGATTGGTCGGATGAAACTCTAAACCTCTAAAATCATCCATTAATGGACTAGTGATGGGCACATTAAGCTTTCCCCAGATTGTTGGGTAAGTAACATCTGCTGCATTTAAAGTACGGAACAAGCCTCTTGATGTAGCCACGAAGAGTTTATTTTCATTATTTGGATTAATGCGCAATAATCTACAAACACCTCCATCAGCAAAATTGATTGGTTGGGAAGATCCATCACTAATTAATCCTAGGTTTATTTCATTCCAAGTAAGTCCATCATCCAATGATCGAAAAACTCCTAATGTAAAATTTGGATTTCTCCCGAATAGACTAGTGTTTCTTTTAATAACAAAATCCCTCTCATCTCCATCTCCTGTGCATACAAATAGCTTGTTTGTATTTTGATGACTTATAGCGATTCCCGAAACAGATGTTATGGGTAGTTGGTCATCTGTATTATGAACAACCCAGTTATCTCCTCCATCTGTTGTCTTCCATAAACCTCCATTAAATGCCCCTGCATAAATAGTTTTGTTTGTGGTCCCGTTGTAATTTGGATCGAAAACAATCCTGTGCATTTGACCATTCCCGTCATTGGCAGAATTTGTGGTAGTTCCAATTGGTCCAATTTCTGTAACAGCGCTACCTCCTGAAGATATTGAATAAGATTGGTTTGGTAGCGAAAAATTTATAGCATGATTAATTATACCTCGGGATGCTACAGAAGGGTCTCCATGAGGGGCTAATTGATCTCTCCACATCAGATTAGCTCTGATTATACTTTTATTTTCAAACTTTAATAGAGAGTCAGGTAATCGCCTAATTGAATCAATATTCAAATAGTTCATTGTTGAATAAAAGTTGTTTATGACACTTTGACCATAATTATGCATGGAGAATATAAACAAAAAGGGAAGAATTAGCTTATTCATTTTGTATCAGGTTAAAAATTAGACTATAAATATAAAGCCATAATTTGGAATAAAATATTCTTTAATGTTATAATTGATTAGTATTTAGAATAATATATTATATTTATTTTTAACAACCTGACCACAATGAAAATAGGAAAAACTCTACAAAAACTAAGGGAAAAACTCGATTTTACCCAAGAGGGACTAGCACATGAATTAGGAATATCTCAATCAGCTTATAATAAAATTGAGAATAATACGTCATCAATTAAGGTTGAGACATTGTTGAAATTATCCGAAATACTAAATTTTGATATCAAAGATGTACTTGCTTCTGATATCAAAGAATATGTAGAAAGCTCCAAGGCGATAGAAAAGTCTGTAGTTGAATCTATGAGAACTCTCCAAAGTATCTATTTAGATAGAATCAAACACCTAGAAGAAGAAGTCTATTTTCTTAGAGAGGAATTAAAGTCTAAGCGGAAAATCCAACCTTAAAGGTACCTTTTCCTCTAAATCACAAGCAGATTTAGGAATTACGGGTTTTCCTGTTTAAATTGATGAGCTCATTTTATATATTGCGGCTTTCTTAATCTGAATAACTACTTGAATGTTTAAATGACGCAAATAACTAACCATTGAAGAGTTCACATGGTGATCAATTTTAAACCTATCACAATTTTTTTTGTAAATAGCCTAGTTTTAAACAGTTATTTTTCTTGATCTTATCAATTATATTATGACATAAACGATAAACAAAGTAGTTGGTTAACTAACAATTTGAAGAGATTCTACCCTACCTACGTCAACTTATCTGTTAAAATTCGCATTTCAATCACCGGACTAATCTTTTCATATAGAATTCTATAAACTGCTTCTGCAATTGGAATATCTACTTCAAACTTTTTATTGATCTCAATGATGCTTTTTACGGCATAGTATCCTTCTGCTGTCATGTTCATTTCAAACTGAGCAGATTTAACTGAATAACCTTTACCTACCATACTTCCAAAGGTTCTATTTCTAGAAAATTGTGAGTAAGCGGTTACCAGCAAATCACCTAAATAGGCTGAAGACTTCACATCTCTGTGCACAGGGTTTACCTCATCTACAAACCGCTCTATCTCTTGAATCGCATTTGCAATAAGGACTGCCTGAAAATTATCGCCATATCCTAAACCATGGCAAATACCTGCTGCAACAGCATATACATTTTTCAAAACTGCCGACAGCTCAGTTCCAAAAAGGTCATCTGAAGTAGAAACTTTAATGTACCTACATTCAAACATACTTGCCATTGTAGCAGCTTTTTCTTCGTCCTGACAAGCAAATGTTAGGTACGAAAGTCGCTCCAAAGCTACCTCTTCTGCATGGCAAGGCCCACAAATAATACCTATATTTTCATAAGGTGTGCCGAATTGTTTATGAAAATACCTTGCAGGAATAGCATGATATTCAGGAACAATTCCTTTAATGGCTGAAAAGATTGTTTTATTTTCCAAACCTAAGCTACCTTTCCCTTCAAACACATCAGATAAAAAGGCAGCAGGAGTAACCATTACAATCCACTCAGAAGAATCCAACACCTCCTCCAAATTATTACTGACAGCAATTTTGTCTTTTTCAAACTGGATAGATGATAAATACCTCGGGTTATGATGATACTTATTGATATAATTGGCCTTATCAGGATTTCTCATCCACCAAAACACCTTTCCCTCTATATTATTGCACAGCATCTTAACAATGGCTGTAGCCCAACTTCCTCCGCCAATAACGGCTACATTCTTTGGTGTATTTGTTTCCATAGATATCAAATATAACTAAAAGCCAATGAATTTAATAAACCTTATTTACAGCTCTAAGATAGTAATTTCTGCTTGTCCCTCTTTATTTTTTGCAATGCTGATGGCGCCCATTTCTCTCAGGTTTTTGAGGCTTTTATCCCACTTTTTATTACTGATTCCTGTGGAGGCCTGAATGGCTTCTTTTGCGGCAGTAATTTCTATCACTTTTGCCGTTTTCAAAAATGCAATGATTCCTTTTTCTTCCTCGTTTAATACCAACACTTTTTCCTTCTTCTGTGGTCGCATCTGAGGGAAAAAAAGCACATCTTGAATTGAATTTGAATTGGTCATAATCATTGATAATCGGTCGATACCGATTCCCAAACCTGCTGTAGGTGGCATTCCGTATTCAATTGCACGTAAAAAGTCTTCATCAAGCACCATGGCTTCTTCATCTCCGCGCTTTCCAAGCTCTAGCTGCTCTTCAAATCGCTCTCGCTGATCAATTGGATCATTCAATTCTGAAAAGGCATTACAGATTTCTTTACCATTACAAATGGCTTCAAATCGCTCTACCAAACCTTCTTTATCTCGATGCTTTTTCGCTAACGGAGACATTTCTACCGGATAGTCGGTTATAAAAGTCGGTTGAATCAATTTAGGCTCACAGAACTCTCCGAATATCTCATCGATTAGTTTCCCACGCCCCATTGTTTCGTCAACCTCTACGCCTAACTTTTCAGCTGTTGCTTTCATTTCTTCTTCTGTCATTTCAGAAACATCAACTCCTGTAAAATGCTCAATTGCACCATACATGGTAAATCGTTTCCAAGGACGTTGGAAATTAATCACATTTTCGCCTACTTGAACTTCCGTTTTACCGTGAATATCCATGGCTATTTTTTCCACCATCTCCTCCACTAAGTTCATCATCCATTCGTAGTCTTTGTAGGCCACATAAAGTTCCATCTGTGTAAACTCCGGGTTATGAAAACGACTCATCCCTTCATTCCTAAAATCTTTTGCAAACTCATAAACCCCATCAAACCCACCTACAATTAATCGCTTTAAGTACAATTCATTTGCAATTCGCAAATAAAGCGGCATATCCAAAGTGTTGTGATGCGTTTTAAATGGACGAGCAGCAGCACCGCCATATATTGGTTGAAGAATTGGCGTCTCCACCTCCATGTAACCTTTATTATTTAAGTAGTTACGCATAGAGTTGGTCAACTGCGTTCGCTTGATAAAGGCATCTTTAACCTGAGGGTTAACGATGAGGTCAACGTATCGCTGTCGATATCGTGTTTCTGGATCGTTAAAACCATCGTGGATATTTCCTTCTTTGTCAGTTTTTACAATCGGGATAGGACGCAACGATTTGGTTAGCAAAATCAGTTCTGTAGCATGAATCGTTATCTCACCAACTTGCGTTGTAAACACATATCCTTTAATTCCAACAATATCTCCGATATCAAGAAGCTTCTTATACACTTCGTTATACAACGTTTTATCCTCTCCAGGGCATATTTCGTCACGGTTTACATACACCTGAATTCTGCCAGTTGCATCTTGTATTTCAGAAAAAGAGGCCTTCCCCATCACACGAGTTCCCATAAGACGACCTGCAATACAGATAGCCTTATACGAGAGTTTATCGCGCTCATAATTTTGGTGAATATCTTTTGCAGTTACATTTACTGGAAATAAATCTGCAGGATACGGATCTATGCCTAACTCTTTTATTCTTTTTAAGGCGTCTCTTCTTACAATTTCTTGTTCTGAAAGTTCTCTTTGCATCTGTGGCTTCTAAAATTTTGCGCAAAGATATTAAATCTACCAAAGAATACTATTTTCTAACGTACTGCATTTGATAACCTAGTTTTTTTTTCTGTTATTTTGTAGGCTAAATTTGAATGAATCATGATGGACCATTTAATTGCTGATTTTTCCAAGCATTTATCTCAAGCGTTAGAAATTGCAAAATCAACCACTTTTACTGAAAATACAAAGCAATTCAGCAATGTATTAATTTGTGGCTTAGGAGGCTCAGGTATAGGCGGTACTATCGTAGCAGAATTGGTTAGTAGCTCTGCATCATGTCCAATTACTGTCAATAAAAATTACCTTATCCCAGCGTTTGTTAACAAGGAAACATTGGTGCTTTGCTGCTCATACTCCGGAAATACGGAAGAAACAATAATGATGTATGAAGCAGCTAAAGAAAAAGGTGCTGAGATAGTGATTATTAGTTCTGGCGGTCGTTTTATAGAAATTGCAAAATCAAAC
>CBFHLF010000066.1:0-12019 GCA_965656555.1 uncultured Acidiluteibacter sp.
GCTGTTCAAGGAAATTTAGATCCAACTTTACTGTTTGGTGAATGGTCGCTTATTGAGTCAAGAGCAAAGGCAATCTTAGATAGCATAGATAATAGAAACGGACACATTTTCAACCTAGGCCATGGAATATTACCTGGCACTCCAGAGGAGAATGTTCGCCGACTTGCAGAATACGTAAGAGCTTATACCACTAGAAAGTAAAGCGCTCTTTAAATTCAGCAAGTTCTTGTTTAAAAGAACTCTTAAGGGTAATTAGTTGATTGATTCGTTCGTCGCTAGTTACCCTTATTTCTTTTAGCTTCATGTGTTGGTTTACAAACAGCATTTCTAACTCGGGGTACAATTCTTTTAACTCATCCACAATTTCCACTACACTGAGGTTATATTGTGTTAGATGGTAAATGTCTGACGGTAATTTTCCATCACTTAATTGATGTAAAATTTCTGATACTTTATTGATATATATGAATGACCGGTATTGCATACCATCGCCATTCACTGATATTTTCTTGTTATAATTAGCCTCGAACATAAACTTATTAATCACGGCATCGAAGCGCATGCTTTTGGAATAGCCATAAACATTGCCACACCTTAAGATATAGGTTGTTAATTTATCTGAAAGTCGTTTTACATGCCCTTCGCCTCTAAGTTTACTGATTCCGTAAAAGGTTTGAGGGTTTGGATTAGTACCAACTTCTACAATGTCGCTAGAGGCACCATAAACTGATACACTGCTAAGGTAAATAAGTGTTTTTACCTCACTTTCTTCGATTGCGTAAACAAGTTCTGCTGTACCCCAATTGTTTATTTGTTCAAACTCGTGTGATCCTTGGTCTGAGAATGGCGTACTTACTTTTGCTGCCAAGTGATACACAGTGTCTATACCTACAAGTGCCTTTTTTAGCTTTCTGGAATCCAATAAATCACCTGATATAAAGTTGACTTTTTTTGACAATTTAGGGTGCCCAATAAATAGATTACGATTTCCTTTTGAAAGGTTATCATAGATTGTAATGCTGTTTATTGATGTGTCCTCGTTAAGTCGATTGGTTAATTCTGTTCCAATGTATCCGGCTCCGCCGGTTATTAGTATGTTCATTTTGTTGCTAAGTCTGTGTGAAGTCCGCATTCTGTTTTATTCAGTCCATACCACCTCCCGGTGCGTTCATCTGCGGTATCTATATATTTTCTTGTACATGGAGCACAGCCGATACTGAGGTATCCATCTTTCTCTAAAGGGTGGGCAGGTAAATTATGCTCTTTTCGGTAAGCATGAATCATTTTTGCATCCCATTGCAGCATTGGGTGATATCGTGTACATCCGAATTTAGAAGGTTGTTCCTCTTTCATGTTTTTTCGCACCGCACTTTGATCAGCTCTCACTCCATTGATCCATATGTCATGCGAGGCCAAGATGGGTTCCATGGGTTGGGTTTTATTTAGAAAACAGCAGTAATCTGGATCTGATGAATAAAGCAATTTGCCTTCCGCATCCATTTGGTTTATTTTGGTCACTGCAGATTCTACACCAATCATGGGCATACCCAGTATCGAGGCCAACTGATCTTTAAATGCCAAGGTTTCTGGAAATAGGAAGCCGGTATTTAAATAATAAATAGGTATAGTATTATCGATTTGGCTTATGATATGCAGCAGTGGTATGCTGTGTGTCTGAAAAGAAGAGGTCAAAAACATTTTTTTTCCGCTGCTTTTATAGGCTTCGATTTTGGACTTTATAGTCGATAGTTCTATCTTCATAGCTTTACAAAGTTACATAATTTGAAAGGCGCATATATGACATTTGTCAAAGTTCTATTATTCTCCATTAGTTGTTTATTTTTTTGCCGAGCGAATGCGCAAGATCCAAGCGATAGCTTATGTCGGGAGAAAGGGTTAGCGTCTTATTATGGTCATCAATTTCATGGCAGACGGACGGCAAATGGAGAACGTTTTGATCAGATGAGGCTAACAGCAGCTCACCGAACTTTGCCTTTTGGGTCAATTGTTCGTGTAACCAATAGAGCAAATTACCAATCAGTATTGGTAAGGGTAAATGATAGAGGACCGTACAATAAAAGGCGTATTATTGATTTATCGAAAGGGGCTGCCAGCAAAATCGGCTTGATTAACAATGGTGTAGGAGAGGTTCTAGTAGAGTGTATTTATGACCCTTCACAGTCTAAACCTACAACGAAAAACAAAATAGATACAGTGCCATAATAGGCTATTAATTGATTCTCATTACTTTTGTTGGCATGAATAAGATGCGTTGGAAGCACCCACAATTAATTGATAAAGGTCGAGTAAAACAATTGAGTGAATCACTCAACAACTTGGATCTTACACTTACAGAAATATTGATTCAGCGAGGTGTAGATTCGTTTGACAAGGCAAAATCTTTCTTTAGGCCCAGCCTTGATGAAATTCATGATCCCTTTCTAATGAAGGATATGGATTTAGCGGTTTCAAGGATTGAAAAGGCAATAGCTGAAAAGCAGAAAATATTGATTTATGGTGATTATGATGTTGATGGAACTACTGCTGTTTCTCTGGTGTATTCGTTTCTTCTAAATTATTATGATCAGTTGGCTTTTTATATTCCTGATCGATACAAAGAGGGGTATGGTATTTCTTATGCAGGGATCGATTTTGCCAAAGACAACGACTTTGAGTTGATCATAGCATTAGATTGCGGCATTAAAGCTGTCGATAAGGTTGCTTACGCATCAGAGCAAGGGATTGATTTTATTATCTGTGATCATCACCGGCCAGGAGATCAGATTCCTGCTGCAATTGCCGTTTTGGACCCTAAAAGAGTTGATTGTAATTACCCCTATAAAGAACTAAGTGGAGCAGGTGTAGGATTTAAGTTGATGCATGCTTTTGCTATACAAAGAGGAATACCTTTCGAACAGTTAGGGCCGCTTACGGACCTATTAGCTGTTAGTATCGCTGCTGATATAGTACCCATGACAGGAGAAAATAGACTTCTAGCTTACTATGGGTTGCAATTAATCAATCGAAACCCACGTCCTGGAATTGCTGCAATGATTGCTTCAGCGCAAATAAAAAAGCAAGCGTTAACAATCACCGATGTTGTTTTTACTATAGCACCTAGAATCAACGCTGCAGGCAGAATTGAATCAGGTTTAAGGGCCGTTGAATTATTAATTACAGGTTCAAAATCAGAAGCTGAGGAAGCGTGTAAAGGGATTAACAATAACAACATTGAACGGAAAGAACTAGATAAAGATATTACACAAGAAGCCTTGGAAATGATGGCAGCTCAACCCAATTTGTCTCAGTTGAGAAGTACTGTTCTGTTTAGCAATCATTGGCACAAAGGTGTAATAGGTATTGTGGCTTCTAGGGTCATCGAGACCCACTACAAGCCTACTATTATCTTAACGGAATCTAATGGCAAGGCGACCGGTTCTGCCCGATCAGTAAAAGGATTTGATGTATACAATGCCATCGACGCTTGTAGTGAGCATTTAGAGCAATTTGGCGGACATATGTATGCTGCGGGTTTAACAATGAAGGTCGAAAAAGTGAATGACTTCCGAGCTGCGTTCGAACAATACGTATCAGCTCATATAACCGAAGATCAGCTTACACCGGAGGTAGAAATTGATGGTCTTTTGCAGTTGAACCAAATCAATTATCGTTTCTTTAATGTACTTCGACAGTTTGCACCCCACGGGCCCTCCAACATGCGTCCAGTTTTTGAATCTAAAGGGGTCATTCTATATGGAAACCCTAGAATAGTTGGTGAAAACCATTTGAAAATTGCAGTAACTAATGCAGAGGATACAACTATATTAGAGTGTATCGGTTTTGGTTTAGGTCACTATATGGAAATGATAAAAGACAGACCTTTTGATATTGCTTACGTAATAGATGAGAATGAGTTTAGAGGTAAAAAGACTTTGCAGCTTGTTCTGAAAGATATAAAAGTACAAGGTTAATTCAATAAATGGATAAACGAAAAAAGGCTCTTGAGTTATCAAGAGCCTTTTTTTAGTTGTACAGTATTCGTTATTTCAGAATAATTTTCTTCACTATACTTTCTTCATCTGAAATTAATCTTAGGTAATAAATACCCTTTGAGTAGTTTGAAAAATCAAATTGCTCATTAAATCCTAATGTGTTTATTCCTTGTCTCTCTAATATAACTTCTCCTCTCATAGAAAGTATTTGCATATTTGCTTGCACTGATTGTTCAGTTTCTATTTGAAGTGTAACCATTCCATTAGTTGGATTAGGGAATACGGTTAACTGTCCAATTTTACTAAGATCTTCAATACCTACTTTACACGTATCTGTAATAGTTACAAAAACAGTATCCGAAATTGTTTCACAACGACCTCCTGACAATAGTTTTGAAGTATAATAATAACGTGTATTCAAGTTTAAACGTGTAGGATCAACACCAACGGTCTGGATTACTTTGCCGTTAACGTTTGTATCATTACTCATCCATTCGTATGTTACATTTAGCCCCAAGTTTGCTCCTGCATTAATGTAGTAAGTGGTATCGTCACAAATGGTGGTGTCTAACCCTTGGAATGCCACTGTTGGAAAATCTGCTACAACTCCATATACGGGCACTCTAGTTGAGAAGCAAGAGTCTTTTTGCGCTCCGATATAGAATACACTAGTTGTGTCTAGGTTTCTAGAGTAACTATTTCCAAAAGTTAATACTCCTGGAGCAATAGGGTCTGAATACCAGAAGACTCTATTTGTTCCTGCAGGTTGAACTGCTCCTAGATTTATTTGACCTGCTCCACAAATTGTATCATTGAGCGCCGTTGGTACCGGCACTTTTGTCACATTTACTGTTAAAATATTTGAATAAGTACTGTCACAAATCTTAGCCCTGTATGTGTTAACAGCGTTTGGAGGAAGTACAATGTAGTTTGCAGAATCTCTATTTGGTCCAAACTCATCAAACCATAAGCCACCAGATTGGCGTTGCCACTGAATAGCTCCAAAGAAGTTTGTGTCGCTTAGCGTAACACCGGTACCTTCACAAACTGTTGTTGCTGATGCGAATGCTGTTCCTGCATCTCTTCTAGTGATGATATTGTCAGGAATTAGAGTGTCTGTGCCTGGCACTGTGTCTAGTCCTGTTAGCATATCAGTTACAATAGTGAAACCATAGTCTGCACCAATTTCTGACATATCTACTCCTGTAAAAAACACAGTGTCTATCTCATCAGTTTTTAATGGACCTCCATGAAAAAGATTATCAGAAACATCATATGTTGCTGTATCCCAAGGTGTGCCATTTTTAGTTACAAAAACACTCACTCTAGTCGTATCTACGGTAAAATCGATGTCCCTTGAACCAAAATTTTGTAACAATACCCCAAATTGTTGATTGTTATTGTAGCAGGAGTATTTTGTGGTGTCAGGTTCTACCATTCTAACAGGTCCTACATCAACATCAGTAAGGTCATATATAAATATATCATCAATTGCCATGGTAGAGGCAAACCCTGTTCCACCTTTAATAGCTATAAACCTAACTCTAGCTTGTTTTCCTTTTACAAAAGGTTCAATATTTACAGTTCTCAATTTCCATGGAGACCCACTGGTTGTTTGGTCTGGCCCTTTCAAACTATCAACTCTAACCCATCCTTGGTCCGCGTCAACTTCTACATACATGTCTCCCATATCGAATCCGAACATGTGATACCAATATTTTAAACGTGGTGCTAAAACATTAGTAAAATCAATACAAGTTGACTCTAAATAAGATGTTTGAAAAGGAGAACCTTCATTACCGTCGGCATAAAAATATTTACCAATGGAATTTCCTCTTGTATGATCTCTAACAGGTCCTGTTGCTCCTCCTGAGTTGGCCGTCCCTCTTCCTACAATCCATTTAAATGCGCTTGTTGATGCCGAAAATGTTGGAGTAGTTATCCAGCCATTAGAGTGGTTCCCAGTAGTGTTTGGTGCACTGCTTGAATTGCTAACATTGAAAGATTCAAAATCTTCAAAGTATGGAACAGATATTGGACCTGGGTTGTCAATATTGATAGAAAATACATTGTCTGTAGTATCTGTATCTGTTGAAAGTGTAAGCTTACCTGCTATTGTGTATGTTTTAGAAACTGATAGATCTGCACATTGAGAAAAAGTTAATGTAGATGTTCTAAAAGGAGGTATAGAAACTGTAAAGTTTTGTGTTACTGGAGTACCTCCATCTACCGTATATTCTGCCTGAATTGATTTTAATGTGTCGTTACCAACATTCTTTACTCTAAATCTAACAGGTTCACAATTTGAATAGTTACATAACCCATCTACAGGACTACTAATATTAGCTAATTGGACTTGACCTGTATCAGGTAATACAATACCAATATCGTCTATAGCTATGTTTCCGTTATTACCTGCTGCTGATCTTTTAGCAATGAACCTAAATGTCATAAACTGTCCTGCAAACTGGGTTAGTCCAATAGACTTCTTTCTCCAAGGTTGGTTTCTGTTTGTTTGCTGGCGACCAACAATAGAGTCTAGTCTAGCCCAGCTTGGAAACTGATCACTTTTAGCCTCAACATAAAGTGTCCCCATATGAATTCCATGCATGTGATAATAAAATTCTAAAACAGGTGTAGATACTCCAAGCAGACTAACACAAGGGCTCTCGAATGTAGTTTCATTTCCACCTGTACCTTGAGCTCCATCTACCATTAAAAACCTAGAGATTCCGGTTGGTGTATTGTCTGTTTGCGGTCCTGTCGCAACAGTATTACTTGTATTTCTAGCTCTCCAAGAATAGCTATTCAATGCATCAGGAGATGAGATAAAGCCGCCGGGTAAATTACCTAAGGCATTATTATTGAAACTCGAAAAGTCATTAAAATAAGGGAACTGTAAAACTAGGTTGGACACAACCACATTTCTTAATGTATCGTTGGCTGCACTAACATCGTTTGGAACTGTTGCAGCAAGTGTAAACGAAAATGAAGTAACGGCAGACAAATCTGCTTTTGTTGTAAAGGTGTGGGTGTAAAATGCTTGAGGGAGTATTGTTGCTCCCGTAACCAATTCGGTTACTGGGGTACCTCCATCTAGAATATATGTAAAGGTGACATTTCCAAAAATTTGGGTTGCACCAACATTTTGCACCCTCAATTTTACATCTTCGTTAATTTTTAGGTCGCACCCATCAGTTGGGGCTGTAAGGCTAACTACTTTTAAATCGGTTGCTTGGCCGTATGATGCGAATGCAAATGATAACAATATTGATAAAGTTGATAGTACTTTTTTCATATGAATTCTAAATATAAAGTGTTCTTAAGGCTATAAAAATATTAAAAAAATAAGGAACCTACACTAAGATTCCTCACTTTTGACGTAATACTTGTACCTATGGTTGTATGGGATTAGTGAATTCCTTTATCTGCTAGATATCTTTCCGCATCTAATGCTGCCATACAGCCTGTTCCTGCAGCTGTTACAGCTTGTCTATAAATTTTGTCAGCTGCGTCACCAGATGCAAACACTCCTGGGATATTTGTTTTCGAAGATCCAGGAACAACTTTTAGGTATCCAACACTATCCATATCTAACCAGCCTTTAAAAATGTCAGTGTTTGGTTTGTGTCCTATTGCAACAAAGAATCCTGTAACAGGAATGGTTCTTTCCTCACCGTTTTGGTTGTTTAAAACCTTTACGCCCTCTACCGCTTTCTCACCTAGAATCTCTTTTGTTTCGTGATTAAATAATACGTCTATGTTAGGTGTATTTAAAACTCTATGCTGCATTGCCTTTGATGCTCTTAATTCATCTTTTCTAACCAACATCGTTACTTTCTTGCAGAGCTTAGCAAGGTAAGAAGCTTCTTCTGCTGCTGTATCTCCACCACCTACAATCGCTACTTCTTGTCCTTTATAAAAGAATCCATCACAAACAGCGCACGCACTTACACCAAACCCGTTTAAGCGCTGCTCTGATTCAAGTCCTAGCCATTTTGCTGATGCTCCGGTTGAAATGATAATACTGTCAGCTGTAATAGTCGTTTTCCCATCTACAATTACTTTATGGATAGGGCCGGTGAAATCTACTTCAGTAACCATTCCAAACCTAACATCCGTTCCAAAGCGTTTTGCTTGTTTTTCAAATTCAATCATCATTTCAGGACCTTGGGCTCCATCAGGATAGCCTGGAAAATTCTCCACTTCTGTAGTAATGGTTAATTGACCGCCTGGTTGCAGGCCTTGGTACATTACCGGATTCATGTCTGCTCTTGCAGCATAGATTGCGGCTGTATATCCCGCAGGTCCTGATCCAATAATGAGACATTTTACGTGTTCTGGAGTTGCTATTGTTTCTTGTGTTGACATATATCTTTCTACTAAAATTATATTTTGATTTTTTTGAATGCCAAATTTATCAATTTAAATATTAGCTAAAATGTTAGATTATTACATTTATGCTTTTTACTTTTGCTTTACTATCGGGACGTAGCTTAGTCCGGTTAAAGTGCGCGTCTGGGGGGCGCGAGATCGGTGGTTCGAATCCACTCGTCCCGACTTTATCCATCCACTTTTTAAGAAGTAATCCTTCACAAACATATTCGTTTATTCATGAGAAGCCAAGAAGAAATAGCTGAGGTAAATACAGGTAACTTACTTCCTGTGATGGAGCATTTTTATACCATTCAAGGTGAGGGTTTTCATAGTGGAGAAGCGGCATACTTTATTCGTCTAGGTGGATGTACCGTAGGGTGTCATTGGTGCGATGTAAAAGAGAGCTGGGAGGGGTTGAATCATCCTTTGCTTTCGGTGAAATCAATTGCCGACTTAACCAATCAAAGTAAGTCATCGTTTGTGGTGATAACAGGAGGAGAGCCTGTAACTTATAATCTAGATTCCTTAACCGGAAAATTGAAGTCTCTTGGAAAAGTAATAGCGATTGAAACATCTGGTGCTTTCCCTTTTTCTGGTACGTTTGATTGGGTTTGCTTATCTCCAAAGAAAAATTCTCCTCCTCTTCTTGAATATTATGATTTGGCACATGAATTGAAAGTTGTCATCTATAATAAGGATGATTTTAAATGGGCAGAAATGCATAGGAGTAAGGTAAATAAAAGTTGTAAATTATACCTACAGGTAGAATGGAGTGTGTCAGAAAAAATGATGCCTGCAATTGTGGATTTCGTGAAAGAGAATCCCGAATGGCGTATTTCAGTTCAGTCACATAAATATATCGACGTTCCTTAACTAACCATTAACATCATGAAACAGCTTCAATATATTAGCATAGTAGTTCTTTTACTTTTATTTTCTTGTAAAGTGAATATGGCTCAAAATGGGCCGATCTCTTCTAACGATAAAAAAGCAATAAAAGCGTTTGCTTTAGCTAAAGAATACTATCAAAGTTACCAACTGAATGATGCAATAGCTTCTTTAGAGTCTGCTTTAGAACGTGATCCTAATTTTGTTGAAGCCCATACGCTTAAAGGTTATGTTTATGTTGATTTGAATGAAAAAGATAAAGCGCTTGCCTCATTTGAATCAGCACTCAACATTAATCCTCGTTTTTCATCAAATACTGTCTTTTTCGTTGGGCAATTGCTTTTAGAGAAAGGGGAGTATGAGAAGTCAAATAAGGCATTTAAAGAATTTTTAAACTTTCCGGTTGCAGACCCTAAACTTAGAGCTGATGCTCAGTCCAGACTAAAGGATTTGGCTTTTGCTTTGGACGCTATCAAACGACCTGTGCTTTTTGAGCCGATTAATTTAGGGAATGGGGTGAATTCTGAACTGCCAGAGTACTTTCCGAGCATTACAGTAGATGGGTCTACTTTGCTGTATACAAGGCAATTGCCTGCGCCAAACACTCCTGCCAAATACAACGAAGACTTTTATGTTAGTATGCGAGTAGATAATGAATGGCAATTATCACAAAACATTGGTAAACCCATCAATACCGAAAATAACGAAGGTGCCCCCTCTTTGTCAGCTGATGGGAAATTATTGATTTATACCGCTTGTGAATTATATGGTGATTATGGAGCCGGTAAGCGTGGTTTAGGAAGCTGTGATTTATTCTTCTCTCAACGAAATGGTAATAACTGGTCTTCTCCAAGAAATTTGGGGAAAGAGATAAATTCCCGCTCTTGGGAAACACAGCCATCTTTTTCGGCCGATGGAAAAACGCTTTACTATATAAAAAGAGTAAAAGACAAAACAGGTAATTCGCATAGTGATATTTTTGTGTCAACGATAAATGAAGAGGGTTATTGGAGAAAGCCTAAGCCGCTGCCATATCATATCAATACCTATAAAAACGAAGAGTCAGTATTTATTCACCCTGATGGTCAAACGCTATATTTCTCCTCTGATGGGCATCCCGGGATGGGCGGATTAGATATCTATGTTACTCGAATGAATGAAAAAGGAGAATGGTCGTCACCTATGAATTTGGGTTATCCTATTAATACACATGACAGCGAAAATTCTATTTTAATTTCTCCTGATGGTACAAAAGCTTATTTTGCTTCAGACCGCGAGGGGGGATATGGAGGGTTAGATTTATATGAGTTTGAGCTGCCTGGTTCGATTCGTCCTAATCGCGTTTCATATCTTGCGGGTAAAGTTATGGATGCAGTCAGCAAAAAGCCATTGCAAAGTCAATTCGAATTGTATAATCTCGAAAACGCTGAGTTGGTTGTTTCTTCTCTTTCAGATGCAAGGGATGGTTCTTTTTTGGTTGCATTGCCACTTTCTAAAAGCTATGCTTTAAATGTGTCAAAGCCAGGTTATCTTTTTTATTCTGAGAATTTCACACTAGGTCAATCGGAAACGATGGAGCCTTTCAAGAAAAATATTGAATTGCATCCAATTGAAGTCGGAAAGCGGGTTGTGTTGAAAAATATCTTTTATGCTACCAATGAGTATGAACTGTTATCTGATTCGAGAGCAGAGTTAATAAAACTAGTTCAGTTTTTGAAAAACAATAGTGGCGTATCTATTAAAATAGAGGGGCATACTGATAATATTGGCTCTGAAGTACTAAATAAAGATTTGTCTATTAATCGGGCTAAAGAAGTTAAAGACTTTTTGGTGGAAAATGGTATATCGTCAGACAAACTAACTTTTGAAGGTTTTGGTTCTTTATCGCCAATTGCTAGTAATGAAACTGAAGAAGGACGTGCTCAAAATAGAAGAACTGCTTTTGTCGTAACTGAAGTTAATCGGTAGTAATTTTTATTTCATCCGCTATAATAAAAGCGCTTGGAAATACCTCTCTCATTTCTTCATGGAACTTGGCGACTTCTAGTCGGTTTTCAAAATCACCAACCCTAACTTTAAAGTTTGGTTGTTGGTAAATGACATAACTTGAAATATCTGGATATAATTTTAATATTTCATTTTGTGACTTAAGCGCATCAACGCGGTTTAATCCTGAGTGGATTTGAACTCTGAATCCGAGGTCCTTTTTTGTAGAATTGTATTTTTGAATTAGTACACCTAAGTTTTGGTCTTCATGTATAAATATTCTTCCTGTATCTGCTAGAATTAGAGTATCAGTAGGTAGAGAGTGGATTTCGTATCGCATATCCTTTTCTACTAATTTCGAGATGTTATTTTGTCCAAAACAAGATCCCATAATCAGCGATACTATTAAAACCAAAGTGCTTTTCATCTGTTAATTTTTATACAAAACTATGAAATTTCATGCCAAGTTTGTTTCGGTATGTCAAGAGGTAAAATTTGACATTTATTAACGCAATTAATCTAGATTCAGCAAGCGATATAGCTTATTTAGAATCATTATAAATTAGTTATTCGGTGGTTAATTTTGCATCAAATAGTAAGGTAAAAGGTATGTTTCTTATAAATTTGCGACTCGTAAATTACACGAGAAGTATAAAACAGTTGCGACATAAACGTAATCTATTAAATATGAACGCATTTTCACATAAATCGATTAAACAGAGCTTGTATGGATTGTTCCTATCATTGTTCGTTTTATCATCAAATCTCACAAACGC
>CBFHLF010000067.1:0-11995 GCA_965656555.1 uncultured Acidiluteibacter sp.
TCTATTCTTAGATCTAATTTTTTGGTAAAGGAATAGATCGTCTTCAATCCTAACGCACTGTATGTGTGTGTTCTGTATTGGTATTGAAATAAAGTACTCATTTCAGGTAAAGGCTGAAAGGAAGGAGAGATCAGTACGGTGGCAGTATAGTTATTGAAGAAAGGCTGGTTGGTTGATATGAATTCCACTTGACCACCTAGTTTAAATTTATTCTTTTCGAAGAAATAGTTCTGGTAACGAAATCTAAATTCAAACCAATCCCTGCTAGCTACTACTTTTTCTGTTTGTAGTGATGTAGATCCTGGTAAGTTTTTTTCCTCACCATAGACCCATCTTGCTTTCACTTCCAATAGACTTCCGGCTTTTGCAAATTGCTTTTGATCTAGGGTACTTCTGGTATATTCAAGATATGGACTTATACCCCTAAATCGATTTAAGTCAGCGGTATCTGTTCTACGGAAGTTATTGTCCTGATAATACTCGTTTTCTAATTCAAATACAGTGGCTCCTGCTTCAAACTTTCCTTTAAAACGAACTGGTGTACCTACTTTTACATCAACAAAGTTTTCGTTTTTGATTAAATATGAAGGGTTGATGTCCTCTAAAATGGTAGTAGAACTATTAAAAAAGTCCCATTTACTGGCAGTATAACTTAACTCTGTATAGATGGGTAATTTATTAGGAAACTCTAACCTTCCTGCAACCTTAACTGAACTATGAAGCTTTCCGAAGTATGTGTTACCACTGATCATCAAATTGTTTTTTCGCATTCGGGTATATCGTAATCCTACGTATCCGGTATTGATAGGCCGTGTAGAAATAATACCACCAAATTCAACTTGGAAGCTTTTCTCTTTTTTTACATTTAGTTTTAAATCATAATAACCTGAAGCGGAGTCAAATTTCGCCATGGGGTATATCGATTTAATTCCACGGTCAGATAACAACCGCATATAGGATTGCTCCAATTTATCAAACTCAAAAAATGGCTTATTTTTAAGTGCTTTGTTAAAGATGTAATTGGTTTGTTGTTCTTCGATACCAGCAATGTTTACCCTACCAAATTTGAGTGGCTCATGCTTTTTTATAAAACTTTTTCGTTGGGAATCTAAATCTTCTAGGCTTCGGTAATCAGTAATGTTTGCTTTTATCGAATCCATGTTCTCAAGTGCTGCCAAATATCCTTTTTGGATGGCACTATAATTCTGATCAAAATCGAGTAGGGTAATCTCTTCTACCTCCGGCTCGATAATAATACCTTCCGTGCACTCAATACTGTAAGAGGACTCCTTACTAAGCATACTTTTAATCTGAGAGACTAAGTTATCTTCCGAGGGTGGCTCATCGGCTCTTGATACATTGCTACCAATAATAAAATCCGGTGTAAAGTCGTTATACATGAGGTCAGATGGGAAATTGTTATACAACCCACCATCAAATAGCAATCTTCCTCTGTACTTAATAGGAGAGAGGTAAAATGGATAAGCCATAGATGCTCGAACTGCGGTTGCAAGGTCTCCTTCAGAAAAAGCATATTCTGAACCATTGGTAATATCAGCAGCAATGCATCTGAATGGGATCATTAAGCTGTCAAAGTTATAGTTTGCCGCCGCTGCAGGAGGGGCTAATAATTTCAATAAACCAAAATCGATCGGGACAGAGGAAATAAAACTGACCGGTAGGTTCTTTTCAAATAAAGTATCTAAACTAAAATCAATGTTTACAACTTCAGGGCTGATATCTTCTTCTTTGTAAAAGAAACGGTATTTTTCTAGTACCACACCATTTGACCATTCAATAAAATCATCTGAAGTAAATAGGGTTTCAATTTCGCTCGGTGTTTTACCCGAAGCGTATAATGCACCAACGAGTGCTCCTATTGATGTGCCCGTAATGTAATCAATTGGAATATTATTTTCTTCCAACGCCTTTAAAACACCAATATGTGCTGCTCCGCTCGCTCCACCTCCACTAAGTACTACACCAACTTTTTGTCCAGTTGCAAAAAGCGGAATGAGGAAGATTAAAAAACTAATTTTAAGGCGATAAAGCATGCGTATCTTTAATTAGAATAAAGGTATTAAAAATTTAATTGAGCCATTAACCGCCTATCATTAAATGCTATGTAAGTAGTCTTTTACTTTATAAAGTCGACTGCCATACCATGAAAAAACTTCTCCATCCACACACTTTACTTTTATGTTTGGAAACTGCTTCTGTAGTTGCTCTCGGTGCTCTTCCTTAAAAGGAAAAGGCTCGGAGGAGAGTAGTAATTCATCTGGTCCTATTCTATTGATGTCATCAGCAGTTAGCATGGGATACCGCTCTTCATCTTGCAGGCAGTTTGTATACCCTACTTTTTCCATCATATGCGCAATAAACGTGTCACCACCAATGCTCATAAAAGGGTCATTCCAGATGAGATAAATGGCGCTCCTTTTTTCTACCCTCGTCGGTAAATGCTTCAGCGTTTCTGTTAGTTTCTGAAGCACTTCGGTTGTTTCAGAGTGACGGTTACAGATTTGTCCTATTGCTAGGACAAATTCCGCCATGTCGTCTGTGGTATTTATATCACTAACGTAAGTCGGAACATGCTGTTGCAATTCTTTCACCTCTTCCTTGGTATTCTCCTCCAAATTAGCAATAACAAGATCAGGTGCTAACTCCAATACACGGCTCACTTTTACATTCTTGGTGCCACCAACAATCGTCTTTTCTTTCCTAAGCGCGGTAGGATGAATGCAAAACTTAGTCACACCAACGAGTTCTTTCCGGAGATTTAGATCCCACAGTAATTCACTAATTGAAGGCACTAGCGACACGATACGCAAAGGAGATTGCTCGAAATGGAGCACATTTCCTATTTGATCGGTTACTTGCATATGTGTCTTACTTTTATTTCAGTGAGTCAATAACGTCGTGAATAGTGATAATGTGAGAAATACCTGCGGCATCTTTAATTAACACTGCTCTATTGTTTTTGTCGATCAACTTAGAAACATCTTCAATGGTAGCATTTGCTTCTACAAATGGATAAGCTTTCCCCATAACTGTTTGCACATGGTCTTCACCCATTTTTGGATTTTTGATCAAAGCGGCATACAATTCCGTATCGTTAATCGAGCCTACAAATTCTCCTGCTTCATTCGTTACAGGTACTTGAGAGATATTGTACTTGGTCAATACAGCGATCGCTTCAGATATACTGTGTGTATCCTTAACAGTTACCAAGTTTTTATCTTTGTGACTTTTAATCAAGTCAAGTGCTCTAGCTTTCTCTTTGTCTAAGAAACCTCGGTCTCTCATCCAATCATCATTGAAAATTTTACCTACATAGCGCGTGCCGTGATCATGGAAGATAACCACTACAACATCATCTGGAGTTAACTCATCTTTTAATTGCATAAGACCTGCAACTGCACTACCTGCGGAATTACCCATAAAAAGACCTTCTTCTCTTGCAAGTCTTCTTGTCATGAGCATACCTTCCTTGTCGGTTACTTTCTCAAACTTATCGATAAGTTTAAAATCAACGTTTTGTGGTAGAATGTCTTCACCAATACCTTCTGTTAGGTAAGAGTAGATTTCGCTTTCGTCAAATTCTCCGGTTTCATGGTATTTTTTAAACACTGAACCATAGGTATCGATACCCCAAATCTTAACGTTCGGATTTTGCTCCTTCAAATACTTTGCAGTGCCAGAGATTGTTCCTCCTGTACCTACACCTACTACTAAGTGTGTTATTTTACCTTCTGTCTGTGCCCAAATTTCAGGACCTGTCTGCTCGTAATGCGCAGTTCTATTAGAAAGGTTGTCATATTGGTTTGGATAAAATGAATTGGGAATATCTTCGTTCAGTTTTTTTGCAACTGAATAATAAGACCGAGGGTCATCAGAGGCAACATTGGTAGGCGTAACAATTACTTCAGCACCCATAGCACGTAGAATATCTATTTTTTCTTGTGACTGCTTGTCAGCCATGGTACAAATCAATTTGTATCCTTTAGCAATTGCGGCAAGCGCCAGTCCCATTCCGGTATTTCCTGAAGTCCCTTCAATAATGGTACCGCCTGGCTTAAGAATGCCTGCTTTTTCAGCATCTTCTACCATTTTTAATGCCATTCTATCTTTAATCGAGTGCCCTGGATTAAACGTTTCTACCTTTGCCAATACCAATGCTGGTACGCCTTCTACTGTTTTATTCAGTTTTACAAGAGGAGTATTTCCAATTGTTTCGATGATATTATTGAAGTACTTCATGATCTTTTTCGTTTAAATCGACTACAAAAGTATCATTAAATTACCCCATTCAAAAAGGACAACGGGATTAATATGCTAAAATATGTTGAGTAGGTGCCTGTTATTTTTTGCAGCCACTTAAGATGTTTTTAGACCCTAAAGAAAACACAGAATAGCAGATATAAGTCGCCTCGATCTGCAGTTCAAAAAGACTTAATCAAACTTAATTGCCTTTGCGGGTGAAATCTTAGATACAATCATGGAGGGAATGAGTAAAATGAGGATGCTAATTACCAAAGTGCCGACATTAAGACCGACTAGTTCCCAAATGTTGATTTCAATAGGCACACGATCGATATAGTATGCTTCTTCGTCCAAGGATAAAAACTGAAACTGCTGTTGTAATAAGCAAAAAGTAATACCAATCAGGTTACCCCAAAAAAGTCCTAAGCCAATCAGGTAAGTAGCGCTATATAAAAATATACGGCGTATTCGTTGGTTGTTGGCTCCAAGTGCTTTTAAAATACCAATCATGTTGGTGCGCTCAATTACCAATATCAATAATGCAGAAATGATGTTGATACCTGCGACCAAAAGCATTAGTATAATAATAACTAAAACATTGACATCTTGTAATTCGAGCCAATTGAAAATGTCCGCACGAGCAGTTTTTATGCTCGTAGAGGTAAAATCATAGCCGATAGACCGATAAATGAACTCATCCACTTTGTCCAATTGATTAAAATCATTGATTGAAACTTCAAAACCGGTAACCAAGTTGTCTGACCAATTATTTAGCTTTTGGATGTGTTGGATGTCTCCCACTGCGAATCGCTCGTCCATTTCTGCAAAGCCGGTATTGTAAATTCCTGCAATGGTAAACTTTCGAATCCGTGGAGGTTCCTGTATAAAATACATGCGTATTTGATCACCAATAGACAAGTACAATTTATTAGCGATGTGCTCCGAAATGAGAATGCTATCGTTTCTACTACTATCAGATAAATGAAGTTTAGTGCCCGCAATCAAGTGTTCATTAAAAAACGACCAATCGTAATCGCTACCAACACCCTTTAGAACTACGCCATAAATATCATCGGACGTTTTGATGATTCCGCCTTTTGTAGCAAAAACTTGTACGTTACTTACCGATTCGTGATTTTTTATGAGTGGTAAAAAAGCTTGATTCTTATCAATTGGTTTGGGGTCTAATTGATTTTGGGTGTTATAAGAAGTAATGGTAGTATGTGCACCAAAGCCGATGATCTTGTTTCGAATTTCTGCTTGAAAGCCATTCACAATTGAGGTGGCAATAATCATCACAGCAACACCTAACGCAATGGCCAAAATAGAAATACGTATGATAGGTGCCGAAAAACGATTACCTTCGTTGTTGCCTTTGATAACTTTTCGGGCTGTGAATAATTCGAAATTCAATGGAATGTGTTTGTTACAAATGTAATAATAAGATGAAACGATTTAAGCTATCACCGTTTTTATACGCGCTTTTTTTATATCCGCTGCTGTTCTCCTTTTTTTCTTGTGCAGGCAGTGAGCCCGTTGATCAATTGGAATCAAAAAAAACCACCAAAAAAGTAATTGAAAAAGAGCTGCTATTAGGAGCGGAGCAGTTTGATTTGTATTTGCCCCTTTTAGAGGGCAAGTCAGTAGGGTTTGTTGGTAATCACGCTACTCTGATACAAGGTGCACATGTGGTAGATGAATTGCTGAAAAAAAACGTTTCGATCACCAAATTGTTTAGTCCAGAGCACGGGTTTAGAGGAGATGCAGATGCCGGTGAAAAGGTATATTCGTCAAAAGACGAGAAAACAGGTTTGCCCATTTTTTCACTTTACGGAAAGGATAAAAAACCATCTAAAGATATGCTCGCAGGTATAGAGGTCATGGTGTTTGATTTGCAAGATGTAGGTGCGCGATTTTACACCTATATTTCTACGCTTCATTATGTAATGGAGGCATGTGCAGAGCAGAACATTCCGTTGATTGTTTTAGATAGGCCTAACCCAAATGGCTACTATATTGATGGACCTATTTTAGAAAAGGAGCTTACCTCATTTGTTGGTATGCATCCTATACCGGTGGTTCATGGTATGACGATGGCTGAGTATGCAAAAATGATTAATGGAGAGAAATGGCTAAAAAATGGTATTCAATGCGATTTAAGTGTCGTAAAAATGTCTGGTTACGATCATTTAATGCGGTATCAGCTCCCTGAAAAACCATCACCCAACTTACCAAATATGGACGCTATTTATTTGTATCCTTCTTTGTGTTTTTTTGAAGGTACACCTGTATCAGTAGGCAGAGGAACGGGCAAACCCTTTCAGCAGTTCGGACATCCATCCTTTGAACTGTATTCCTATTCGTTTACTCCAAAACCAATGTTTGGTGCAAAAAAGCCAAAGTTGAAGGGTGAGAATTGTTTCGGACGGTTATTGTCAGCTGATGCATCACGTTTAAAAAAAGAAGGTATCTTAGATTTGCAATGGCTCATTGATGCGTATAAGTATTACCCCAAGAAAGAAGCTTTTTTTACTAACTTTTTTGAATTATTGGCAGGAACCAAGCAGTTGCAACAACAAATAGAAGCAGGAATGAGTGCAGAGGAAATACGTACCACATGGCAAGCAGACTTGCAGCAATTTCAGAAAGAAAAAAGGAGTAAGTATTTACTGTATAAGGATTTTTGATTGCTGAGATTTTGGTACAGTGAATACTAAATTTTAGAAAAGCGCTTATCGAGTCAATAAAACAGTTCCACTTTTGGATATATTCCGACCATCAATAAACTTAAGTTCTAAGGTGTAAAAATATGTCCCGTCACTCGCTTTGTTACCACTTTTTAGTCGCCCATCCCATGGAATGTTTGATGCTTCATGCACCAAGGCGCCCCATCGGTTATGTATTTTATAATTTACATGAATAATATCTCTTCCAAACGGCTCAAAAATATCATTGATACCATCACCATTTGGGCTGAAAACATTGGGGATTATATAATTTGAACGAAGTATATTGATGGTTTTTGATGTATCAAAGTCACACCCTTCAGCAGATTTTACACTCAGGTTTACTTGGTAAGTATTGGGGGAAATGTACGCATAGTCGAAACTATCCTTTCTGATGAGTTGATTGTTTCCCATATTCCAAGTTGGACTTCCTTTGGGATTTGACAAATTAACAAAAGTAATAGGCTCATTTGTTAAGGTAATGCTATTAGAAATAGAGAAGTTAACTTGAGTTTTTGGGTGAAAGCGAATGCTTAAACTATCAGTCACCGTATCACAAATGTTACCTGCTAATAATTGGTAGACTCCTGCTGAACTTATGGTGATATGCGGAGTAGTGTCGTTTGTAGACCATTGGTAAAAGTCGAATCCATTTTGTCCAATTAGTATAGAGTCTCCCGGGCAAATGACGGTATCATTACCTAGGTTTAATTGCGGCAATTGTGGTCGTAAAACCTGTATAGAATCTCTAAATACAGAGCAGCTGTCAAATGATTCCAACCAATAGATTCCCGGTTGACTTACGGTTATCGATTTTCTTGCCTCTCCATTCGACCATCTAAAGTTCAATAAATTACTGTCGGCTGACAATGTTATGGAATCTCCTGCACACAAAATGGTATCGTTACCAATACTGAATGATAACTTTTCTATGTTCGAAACCTGAATGCTATCCGTAAGCGTATCGCAGGCGGAAAGCACTCTTAACCAATAAATCCCGGCTTGTGAAATTTGAATGGTTTTAGAAGTATCACCTGTCGACCACAAGTAAGCATCAAAATTCGTAGAGTTGTCCCCAACTTGAAGTTGAACTCCGCTGCACAGCACTGTGTCATTTCCTAAATCCAATACCCCTCTGTTTTTAGAGTAACTACATAAGGTATTGTTTGAATAACCGACAGTAGAGTCTTTGTAGATTTCTTGAAATAACGACACGTTAGAACGGCTGATGGTTATAGGTGTAGCATCAATTGAAATGTTTGCAGTATCAATGGTGTAGTTAGCTTGTAAAACGGAGTCGTTACAATTCATCTGTCCGATGCTGTCGTTGGCCTTGTGCACAATCAATTGAGGGGATGAATTTAGCTGATGCACTCCTGAGTAGAGTATGCTACCTTTTGAGTCTGTAGTAAGACCTGTCAAAGACATGCGGGAGTAATTGATATCAGTAAGCTTATTTTTAAATGCTGCAGCAGTTCCATCTATTGGATTTATTTCAAGTGTTGTTGAAGATCGATTGCTGTTATAGCGACCAATATACATTAAATTCCCATTCTTTTTGAGTGTAGAATTAGTAACTAAATAGGAATTGAAGTTAACGATGCTCCACTTTATACTCCCTTCTTTATCAAGCATTAGAAAGTTGATAGGCAATGAAGAGCTATTGTTAAGTGTTGCAAACACATACCCGCTATCAGTAACGATTCCTTTCATGGGATTAAATCGCCCATTTAAGGTTTTTTTCCATTCTACGTCACCAAACTGATTAACTTTTATAAAACTGTTGGACATAGAGTACAATACACCTTCATCAGCAGTAGCCGTCATAAATCCATAATGCCATGAATGAAAATCATGTAATTTATACCAAATAATGGCTCCGTTGCTATCTAGCTTTAGTAGCGACGGACGACTAGCAGGTCCTGGTGTGGTTATATCAAAATTGATATACAAATAATACTCATTATTCGGTGTAACTGAAAGACCGTAAGTAAGACAGCTAAGGTTATTGGTGTTGGTTTGATAACGATTGAAAAAATTAACGCTTCCATCTTTAGCAATACTTAATAAAAATGGTTCCTTGATGACATCATCATCCAAATCACCACTGATAAGTAGATTGTCATTTTGGTCAACAGTACTTTCTACGAGTCTTATTTTTTGAAGGTGTTCGATGTGTTTACTCAGTACGATATTTCCGCATTTGTCGTAGAAAATAACTGTAATTGCAGTTGTGGTTTGATTGGTAGAAGTCGCTGATACTATAGCAAAAGTTTCATCAGAAAAAGCGTGTATACTTGGACTTCCTGTATTGATGAAATTTAAATTGGTGGTTTCCTTCAAGTATAAATCTTGTCCGTAACCAACGGTTGATAAAAAATAGAATAGTATTACCCAAAATAGAAATCGCATGAAAATAAGACGAATCTTTCCTGTAATGGTTGTTTGAAAAATAAAAAAGCCCACTCCTATATCAGGAATGGGCTTTTGATTTATTTTTCACAAATTTTATTTGCTTTTATACGCTTCTAAACCTTTTTCAAGGCAAAAAACTGCTTTCTTCAGTTTATCGATTTCTAGTACATAAGCAAGCCGAACTTCATTCATTCCGCGACCTGGAGTAGCATAGAATCCACTGCCTGGAGCCATCATTACTGTTTCCCCATTATGGTCGAATGACTCTAGCATCCATTTACAAAAATCTTCTGCATCGTCTACTGGTAACTTTGCTACAGCATAAAAAGCACCACCTGGTTTTGGGCAAAAAACACCGTCGATAGCATTCAGGCCATCCACTAAAGTATCTCTGCGCTCTACGTATTCAGAAATTACACCATCAAAATAACTCTGAGGTGTATTCAAAGCAGCTTCTGCGGCAACCTGACCCAACGATGGTGGGCTTAATCTTGCTTGTGCAAATTTCATCGCTGTAGCCATTAATGTTTTATTTCGGCTCACCATCGCTCCAATTCTTACCCCACACATACTGTATCGCTTCGAGACTGAATCGACTACTACAACATTGTCTTCTATACCGTGTAAATTCAATACGGAATGGTGCTCATTATTATCATAACAAAACTCACGATAAACTTCATCAGCAAATAAGAACAAATCATGCTTTTTTACGATGTCTCTTAATGCTTCAAGCTCTTCTAATGAGTAAAGATAGCCTGTTGGATTCCCCGGATTACAAATTAAAATCGCTTTAGTTTTCTCGGTGATGTTCTTTTCAAATTCTTCAATAGCAGGAAGGGCAAAACCACTTTCAATAGAAGAAGCAATTGGTTTAACTGTTACGCCTGCAGTTGTTGAAAATCCATTATAATTCGCATAAAATGGCTCAGGAATAATTACTTCGTCTCCCGGATTTAAGCAGCTCATAAATCCAAAGATAAGTGCCTCAGATCCACCTGTTGTTATGATAATGTCTTCGTGGGTAATGCCTTTACTCACGCCATCATAATACTTGGCTAACCCTTTTCGGTAGCTTTCAAATCCTGCAGAGTGACTATATTCAATTACTTTAGAGTCGTAATCGTTTACAGCATTTAATGCCACTTCAGGAGTAGCGATGTCCGGTTGTCCGATGTTCAATTGAAAAATTGTTTTTCCTTGTGCTTTTGCTTTCTCAGCAAATGGCACCAATTTTCTAATTGGTGATTCGGGCATGTGCAGCCCTCTATTCGATATTTGAGGCATATGTTATCGTTTTTAATTCAGTGCAAAAATCAACATTATTTCCTTTAAACCAAACGAGATTTTTAAAACTGTTTTTAGATTTCTTTTAGCTTTTTAGTGAGCATTTTATGGATTCTATCCAAAAGTTAAGTTCAAAAGAATAAACCCATTAAAATTCCATAAAAAAAGCGCCTTGGAAAACCAAGGCGCCATAGATAAAAAATAAGTTATTCGCAGTAACTTAATTTATTAATTCTCTACCGGTCCTGCAGGTGCAGATTTCTCCGGCGTAGTTTGCACATCTTTAACTGTACCTTTAATGCGTAATACAGTCGTTGGGTTTTTCGCATTTGAGGTAACCGTTACCGATTTGTTAATTGGTCCTACTCGGTCAGTTGCATATTTTACTTTGATAGCTCCTTTTTCACCTGGCTTAATAGGCTCTTTTGGCCAAGATGGAACGGTACATCCACAAGAACCTCTAGAGTTAGAGATAATTAATGGTTGATCACCTGTATTGGTGAAAGTAAATTCTCGCTCACCGTTAGCATATCTTTCGATTGTGCCGTAGTCAATTACTTCTGTATCGAATGATAATTCCGGACCACCGCCTTCGGCAGCTTTCATAGTTCCGCTTTGCGCGTTTATTGCAAATATTGAGCTGATCAATATCCCAAATAAAATAAGACTCTTTTTCATGGTTGTTGTTTTTTGAATATGGTCAAATTTAGAGATAATTATTCCTTCTAAAAATCCTTTAACGTTTCGTTAACACTTTTTTCTGGGCGAATTGATGAATAAGTTAATTAGTCAATAACTCAATTAGTCAACCAGTGATCCTATATATCGGTTGATTAATTGATGGTTTAGCTAATAATTTAACTTCGAAGGTGGTGATATGTGTAAAGGGCCGAACAGCGTAATTGGAAAGAGTCCCCGGAGGGATGACAATATTATTCAGAACATAAAAAGTACCTCAATTTAGGTGAATAGATTAATCAATCACACAATTAAAAAAATCGTTAGAATAGCACAATTGGAATTGATAAATTTGCAACTCATTTTTTATTATCAAGAACACCCAATTAATGGAAATTTCAAAAGCATACAACGCAATAGAGTCGGAGAAGAAGTGGTACAACTACTGGATGGAACAAAACTTTTTTCATTCAGAGCCTGATGAAAGAGAAGCGTATACCATCGTCATCCCTCCACCAAATGTTACCGGTGTGTTACACATGGGACACATGCTCAACAATACCATCCAAGATGTATTGGTGAGAAGAGCACGTATGTTGGGCAAAAATGCCTGTTGGGTTCCCGGT
>CBFHLF010000068.1:0-11860 GCA_965656555.1 uncultured Acidiluteibacter sp.
GGTCGAATAGATGGAATTTATCATTGTCCGGAATTGGCAAACACAGGCTCCACTTGCAGAAAACCAGAAGGCGGCATGGGCTTGCAAGCAAAAGCAGATTTTCCTGAAATCGACTTTTCAAAAAGCATAATGGTTGGAGACAACATTACAGATCTTCAATTTGGTAAAGGGCTCGGCATGAAAACGATTTTCATAAGAACAGCCTTAGAAGAGCAAACACCTGAAGTGAATGAGCTGGCTGATGAAGTGGTAGACTGGTTAAAAGATGTGTTTTTGGTACTTGAGTAAATTTTAATAGATTAATTTATTAGTTGTGCAGTGTAAAATAGCGTCAAAGGGTTACTATAGTTAAAGTTTCTAAAGGCAGGCTGATTATGAAATCATCAATGTTAACTAACCCACCATATATTCCTTAACGGTACTCGAAAATTCAGGAAATAATAATTGGTTCCCCGCTACGATTGACTTACCATATAGGTAATCATCTCCACCACCAAATTCAGTAACGATTCCGCCCGCTTGTTTAACGATGAAAGCTCCCGCGGCAACATCCCACGGATGCAGGCTGTATTCATAAAAACCATCCATTCTTCCACAAGCCACATACACTAGATCGAGAGCAGCGGACCCCATACGACGAATGCCTCTAGTCTCTTGCATAAAAAATTTCAGTAATTGAGTGTATGATTCAATTCGATCGTAATCATAATAAGGAAAACCTGTTGCTAGCAAAGACTCTGAAAGATGGGGGGTCTTAGAAACACTAATCTTTTTGCCGTTTAAGTATGCAGAGCCACCTTCCCAAGCATAAAAGCATTCGCCCGATGTGACTTCTAGTACCACACCTAATACCGTATTGTTATTATTCTGTAAGGCTATACTTATAGAGTAAAAGGGTATGCCATGTATAAAGTTAGTCGTTCCATCCAACGGATCAATAATCCAGTAATAATCATCACCAAGGTAACTAGCAGTATCCTCTTCTGTTATAAACCCTGCACCTTGGATTAGCGGCATCAACCCATCTACGATTTGCTTTTCAGCTTGCTTGTCCACATAAGTAACTAAGCTGTTCTTAGACTTGATTTCAATGTCTGATAGCTTAATGGTTTCGGCTTTTATAAAATCACCAACCGATTTAGAAAGTTCTATTACTTGTTTACACAGCTCTTCTAGATTCATGCGGTTGCTTGGTATTTATCTTTGTTCTTCGTAAAGTAAATCATCCCAGCGATCCCAGATAGGAATAAAATCACGGCAATGAGTTCTGCTTGAGTAAACTCTAAACCTAAAAAGTGATAGTCAGGGTTTATTCTAATCTGTTCGATTAAAAATCGTTCAATCCCATTTAATGCTAAATATAAGCTAAATATAATACCCGGTATGTTGATCTTTTTTCTCAGACTCCAAAGAATCGCAAAGATAATGGTAGCCATTATGGTTTCATAGAATGGAGTTGGCCAAGCTTTACCTGTTATACTTTCAAGGCCCATTCTTGCAAAATCTTCTTTTAAGTCTATTCCTAACACATTGTTCGGATAGTTATATGCCCATGTCCAATCAGGTAAGAAATTCATCCATTCTGGCTGTGGTGCATCATTTGGCATTCCCCAATCGCCATCACCTGCAACTTGGCATCCTACTCGGCCCATTCCATAAGCTGCCATTAAACCGGGAGCACAGGCATCGGCTACATGAATCCATTTCATGCCATTTTTAACTGCATAAAACAGTACTGAGCCACCACCAATAATTAAACCACCATAAATGCTTAAACCTGAAAAACTGGTCAGTGCTCCAATAGGATCAGCTAATAACTCATCCAAGTTTTCTAAATTGTGAAATAACTTTGCTCCAAGAATACCCGCAATTGCCGCTATAAGCGTCATGTTACTTACATGCTCATGTGGATGCATGGTGACCATTTCTTGCTTTGGTGTTGAAAGCTTTGTTTTATCAGCTTCTTTTTTTCTAAGGTATAAGCCAATAGCCGCTCCAATTACACCGCCCACAAAGAGGCCCTTTGTAGACAAGATATAAGAAGGTGGATGTTGAACAAACTCACTGTATTCAAGTACTAATATGGGTAGTTTAAATCCAATAATAAAACCGAATAGTCCGTTTAGGATTAAATCTTGCATACTTGCAGGAGCACCAATAATAACCGGTTTTAATGTGGGCTTCAATAAGCCATTTCGCTCTTTTCTTTTCAGTTCTTGTGTAAAGAAGTAAGCCGCAAGTAGAAATGAAATGGCTACGAAAAAACCAAAAGATGGAAGAGGTAATGGAAGGTTGATGCCAAATAAATCTCGAAGTGCATCACTTATAGTTGGGTACATATTTTTTGATTTGAAACAATTAGTTTGGTTACTAGCAAAAGTAAGGATAGGAATCCACTTTTATCCTACCATCGTATGCCCATCTGCATATTTGTATTGTGTACTGATGGATTCTTTTGTGAGCGCATATGCTACGGTTAGTAATCCTACTCTTCCTGCGAACATAGATCCAATTAAGATTAACTTTCCTGGTTCTGACAGAAATGCTGTAGGACCTCTTGAAAGTCCCACTGTACCGAATGCTGAAACTTCTTCAAAGATTAAATCAATGAAGGTGAATTGGCCTGAATTAATTAATGCACTTTCTGTGTAAGCTAAACCAAAGCATCCTACTATCAATCCAATGATAAAAAAAAGGAAAACGGAATATGCTCGAAGCACTAATGAAACCGGTATATTGTAAGAAAATAGTTCTGTTCGCTTTTTGTTTTTAATTGTGCTAATGGTCGCTGCCCAAATAATAGCAAATGTGGATGTTTTGATACCACCACCTGTAGAGCTGGAGGCACCACCAACTATCATTAAAAAGATGAAGACAACAACTGTAGGTAGAGAAAGTGATGAAATATCTACAGTATTTAATCCACCTGATCTGGTGGTAACCGATTGAAAAATTGAATGGCTAATTTTTATTAGGATGTTATCTTCTCCTTCTAACGCATGGCTACCTTCAAATAGATAAAAGAAAAGGGCTCCAAAAAATATTAACCACAATGATGTATAAAGGGAGATTTTTGTCGCAAACTGCATCTTTTTCCATGGTGTTTTTATCCGCTCTCTGATTCGTTTGATACTGAATAAATCAAAAATAGCCATAAATCCAATAGCTCCTAAGAATAATAGAACGCATAGTATATTATGAACCAAGTAATTACTTTTAACACCTTCTTCATATAGACCATCACTGAATAGTGAAAATCCTGCACTATTTAATGCAGATACGGAGTGAAAAATGGATGAGAATAGGCGATCACCAACAGACTGAAAAGCAATTTCATCTGACCAAGCAAAGAAGATGATTGTGGCTCCTATCGCTTCGATAAACAAACTCCAGATAATTACTTTGGCAAGCATCCCTCGAGCACTCATTAAGTTACTTTTATTAAAGAAGTCTTCAATTACTGAGTGCTGTTTTACACCTACTCCAAACTTTGAGAATAGAGCAATGAAAGAACCGAATGCAATTACATTTAAACCACCCAACTTTATTAATAGTAAGATGATAAATTGCCCTTTAAATGTAAAAAAGTTAGCTGTATCTTGAACTGATAATCCTGTTACTGTTGCAGCAGAAGTGGATGTAAATAGTGCATCTACAAAGCTCATTCCTCCTTCAATAGTGGTCATCTCAGGCAACATTAATATGCCGGCACCTGCACTCATAATGACAATAAATATACCTAGAAATAGAGCAGAAGGATTAAGTTTTAATTTAGGTAAAATGTTGCTTCCTTTTGCAATTTCGTACCAAACTACAATTAAGAAGTACAACTGAATCAGTAAATTAGAATATTCGCCAACTTTCTCGAACCCGAGGTTATTAAAGAAGGAAGAGAGCAATAAATGATCAAAGAGATTGTAGCTAATACCTTCTACCACCAAAAAGAGCATGACCAACCCTTCAATCCACGTTCGTTTGATAAAATTGATAGGTTCAAAATCAAAGATAAATTGAACAAAATAATTACAGATATAGACAACAAAAGTTCCTTTAAAGATATTTAGCAAGAAAACTTTAGACTCATCTGTTTGTGGGAATCCGTAGTAATAAACTAGCGTAGCAATGGCCGTAATAGAAGCTATGAAAACAGCTGTTTTCATAATCTTATTAACCAAACCTTTTGATTTATAAAGGCGAAGATTTACTTTTTCTCTAAATTCTTGAATGCCCATGATAGGATTCTAGTATAAATGTAGACTCAAATGTAGTCTGTTTTTTGAGATTAGCGACCACTATTTAAAAATCTCAATGGCCTCTTTAAGTAATTGATCCTTTTGAATAGATACCACACCAACTTTTTCGCAAACTAAGCCACCTGCCAAGTTGGACAGTTCAGCAGTTACAGAAGGCGGAGTATTTAAGGCTAAGCAAAGAGAAGCAACACTAATTACAGTATCGCCTGCACCTGATACATCTGTGATGGAACGATGGTGTGCAGGAATGTGATGTCGTTCGTGCTTTTCCTTAATGTAAACACCTAATTCAGATAGCGTAATTAACGTTTGCTCGTTTTGTAAGATTGCTTCTAGTTGATCAATAGCATGCTCTAACGCTTGTTTATCTGTTTTATCAAAATCGATTTTTAATCCTTCTTTCAGCTCTTTTAAGTTGGGCTTAAATAGCGTGACATTTTTGTAACTAGTAAAGTTTCTCTTTTTAGGATCAACGGTTGTTGGAATCCCTTTTTCCTGAGCTATTTCTACAATTTGATGGATAAGCTCTTCTGATATCGCACCTTTGTCGTAGTCTTCAAATATGATGACATCTATTTTTTTTGCAGCAATAATCTCATTAATTCGACCAATAAATTGATGCGTTTCTTTATTGCTAATTACTGCTGTGGTTTCGTTATCCACTCGCAACATCTGGAAGTTGTTACCAATGATTCTCGTTTTTTCTGTAGTTGTTCGATCTGCAATCGATACAATACCTTCGGCAGTGAGATTGTTTTTCGCTAGAAGGGAAGTGAATTCTCTTCCACCATTATCATCTCCAACAGGAGCGCATAAAATAGCGTTAGCACCCATTGCTTGTATATTTAGTGCTACGTTAGCAGCTCCACCCAGCCGCTTTTCCGATTTTTCTACTGCAACTATGGGTACAGGTGCTTCAGGAGATATACGGTCAACTTTACCCCAATAGTAAGCATCAATCATCACGTCACCTATGATAAGTACGTTGAGGTCATTAAATTGTCTAAATAAGTTGGTAAGGTTGATTTTTTCCACTAGGCAGTTAATTTAGATAACGCTACTTTAATTCTTTTTATGGCCTCTTTTAAAATAGTTTCGGAGGTAGCATAAGAAATACGGATACAGTTAGGATTTCCAAATGCTTCTCCTGTTACAATAGCCACTTTAGCTTCGTCAAGTAAGAATAAACTTAAATCACTGGCATTCGTTATTGGTTTTCCATTGAACATTTTGCCAAAAAATGAAGATATGTCAGGAAATACATAAAACGCTCCTTCAGGGACATTTGTTTTCATTCCTGGAACCTCGCTTAAAAGATCTAAAACTAAATCTCTGCGCTGTTTGAAAGCATTAATCATATCTCTTAAAACTTCTGGAGATTCAGCTACAGCTGCTTTTGCTGCTTTTTGCGAAATACTACAAGTTCCTGACGTCACTTGACCTTGAATCTTAGTACAAGCATCTGCTATCCATTTCGGTGCACCGATGTAGCCGATCCTCCATCCTGTCATTGCAAATCCCTTAGAGACTCCATTTACCGTAATTACTTGATTTTTTATGGCACTAAACTGTGCTAAGCTCTCGTGATGGCCAACAAAATTAATGTGTTCATAAATCTCATCGCAAATAACATAGAATTCAGGATACCTCTCCATTAACTTGGCAATCGAGGCAAGTTCTTCTTTATTGTAGACAGAACCAGTAGGATTACATGGTGTGCTAAAAATCATTAAACGCGTTTTGTCCGTAATTGCAGCCTCAATTTGATCAGCAGAAACTTTAAAGTCATTTTCGATTCCGGCTTCCACAATTACAGGTATGCCTTCTGCCATCTTTATTATTTCAATATAGCTAACCCAATAAGGCGCAGGAACAATCACTTCGTCCCCAGGGTTTACTAAGCTGAGCATAACATTGGCTATGGACTGTTTCGCCCCTGTAGAGACCACAATTTCATCTGCTGTGTAATCTAACTGATTGTCGCGTTTAAATTTTAGTGAAATCGCCTCCCTTAAATCATTAAAACCATTGACAGGAGTGTAGTGAGAGAAATTATCAGCAATAGCTTGATTTGCGGCTGCTTTAACAAAATCAGGTGTGTCAAAGTCGGGTTCACCTAAACTAAGGCTAATAATGTCAACTCCTGCTTGTTGAAGTTCTCTACTTCGTCTTGCCATTGCCAAAGTCTGTGACTCTGAAAGGTTATTTATTCTATCCGCAACGCGACTCATATACTCGTATTTTTCGTTCTTAAGACAATCTACAAATCTAACAAATTTGTTGGGGTTGGTAGGATATTTATTTCTTCGAATCTGTAGACCTAAACCGCGCTAGAAATAATTATTTCGATTAAATTTATCCCATCAAAAATATTATATGTTGGATTCACTTACACAATCATTGCTTTTTATATTACCAATTTTAATCGTCTTCGCAGGAATCTACTTTCTGATGCAGAAGTTAATTGACTCTTTTCATAAGAAGTGGTTATTGGATTACAGAAGAGATAGTCAAAAAACGGTTACTCCCATCAAATTTCAAGCTTATGAGCGAATCGTGCTGTTTCTTGAGCGTATTTCACTTGATAACTTAGTAATGCGTATATATAAGGGAGGAATGACGCCTAAACAGTTGCAGACTGATCTGTTAAGTGCTATTCGAACAGAGTATGAACACAACTTATCACAGCAGGTGTACGTTAGCACAGGATCATGGAGAATGGTAAGAACTGTGAAAGAGGAAACGATTAAAATTATCAACACTGCAGCTTCTTCTTTACCGGACAATGCTTCTGGGTTAGAAATGAGTCAACTTATACTTAGGTTAGTAAGTGATTTGAAACAGACCCCTTCAAGAGCAGCTATAGATTTCTTGAAACAGGAAATAGATCAAAATTTATAATGAAAGGAATCACTCATAACGAAACTAATATACATAGTGGTTCGGCTTTTTGGAATAAGTGGAACGATTATATAGGCGAATTTGTATATGGTGGTATTGATGGCAGTGTAACTACGTTTGCTGTGGTTGCAGGGTCTGCAGGCGCAGGTTTAGATTCTTCTGTTGTCATTATTTTAGGGTTCGCCAATTTGATAGCAGACGGTTTTGCCATGTCTGTTGGGAGCTATTTATCGAATAAATCAGAGCTAGAACGCTACGAAAAGCATGAACAAATAGAATATTGGGAAGTCGAAAACCTACCTGAAAAAGAGCGAGAAGAAATTCGAGAAATTTATGCTGCTAAGGGTTTTGAGGGGGATTTACTCGAACAGGTTGTTGAGGTGATTACAGCCGATAAAAAGCGCTGGGTAGATGTGATGATGAAAGAAGAGTTAGAAATGGTTCGAGAAGAAAAGTCACCTTTAGCCATGGGTGGAGTAACTTTTCTATCTTTTATACTCATCGGTTTTATCCCACTATTAGTCTACGTAATTGATTATATTTCACCAAATAGAATCACCAATCTTTTTGGTGTGTCTATCTTGCTTACCTCTCTTGGTTTTATAGGTATAGGGTGGTTAAAAAGTGTAGTTAACCAAACGAAAGCACTAAGAAGTATAATCGAAACGGTGTTTCTTGGGGCCGTCGCTGCAGGCCTTTCTTACCTAGTGGGTGATTTATTAGAGTCGATGTTTTAATCTACTTTATTGAATTTTGCTACATTATTTTCGCTTTTCACTACGTATAATCCTGAAGACAGATTGGAAATGTCGTATTTGTCATCAGATAGCTGAGTTACTTGTCCTGAAACGCTTTGACCTGTGATAGTCCAAAATGTAGGATGTACCTCTAATGAATTTGATAGAGTAATAAAGTTGCTAGAGGGATTAGGGAATATTTTAACACTTGGTTCCTTTTTACTAGAAACTACTTCAATATTAGAGTAAGTAAATTTTCCATCATAGTCGGTCTGTTTTAATCGGTAATAAGTTTCTCCTTTTAACTCTGTATCAACATAAGAGTATTTGTTCAATACTGTTGAATTTCCTGCTCCTTCCTTATGGTATATTTCAAACCAATTAATCGCATCGCTTGACCGCTCAATTGTAAAGAAGTTATTATTGATTTCTGAATCTGTTGACCAACTGATAAAAGCATGACCATTAATGGTCGTTTTCACTTCAAAGAGTGACAATTCGATAGGTAAAGAAGTTCCGGTAGCACAACTAATTGTTCTTGAGGAGATCCCTGGACCTTCAATCTTAAAATCTACGCTACTGCAACCTAACGAATTCACGGTAGCAACTGCACAGTCTGATTTGTTGCTGTAAGTGTTAGAAGTGGTAGAACTACCTGATCCTTGACTATTATTAGTATTGAAAAATAAAGAATTACTTCCACACTTTAAGTAACCATTAAGTGTCCAAAGATTCGATGGCTGATTAGCTCCGCTAAAGCTTACGTTATACTCCATACTTACAGTGTAGTTATAACCATACTCACAGTTTGTTGATGCAACATTTAAATGAACGGGAGTTGCTGAAATATCAACAGTATATCCATCGCTTGACGTTGTTGAGCATTGGCTATTCGCTATAATCGGTAGTAGGTAAATAATAATAAAAACTAAAGAAATATTGAGGTAAAGTTTTTGGGGCATGTATATTGGTACTTTAATATAGTTTTTATTCTTTGCAAAATTGGGATAAGCATTATTAATTAATGTCATTTTTTTTGTTAAAAAAGGTTTTAAAATGTGTTATTTTATTCTATGTTCTCTTAATGATTGTTTCTTTTCAATTACTCATATACTTCTCTTTCTATTATTTTTAAAGCTTGCCGCTATTATTTTATTAAATTTGGACGCTTAAATTATATACGATTTGAAAGAGATTACGGTTTTAGATAAAACATTTAAGCAGTTTAAAACTGCTGAAGAGATTGCTACTTCGATTAAAAATATTGCTGGCAAGATAAATACAGACTATAAAGATTCAACACCATTATTTCTAGGTGTTTTGAATGGTTGTTTTTTATTTGCGGCAGATCTACTTCGAGAGATTTCGCTTGATTGTGAGATTAGCTTTGTTAAGGTAGCTAGTTATAAAGGCATGAAGTCTACAGGCGAAGTGAATCAATTGATTGGACTCGATAGGAGCATTGAAGGTAGAGATGTTATAATAGTAGAAGATATTGTTGATACTGGTAACACTATTGAAAATATTGTTGATTTATTAGAAAAAGCAGGTTGTAATTCCATTAAAATTGCTACTTTTCTACTCAAGCCTGAAGCCTACAAGAAGTCCATTAAAGTCGATTACGTAGCAATGGAAATAGAGAATAGGTTTGTTGTTGGATATGGACTTGACTATGATGGCTTCGGCAGGAATGTAAAGGAATTATATGTACTAAAAGATTAAAATAGAATACATGTTAAATATCGTATTATTTGGCCCACCTGGAGCAGGTAAGGGAACTCAAGCAATTAAGTTGAAAGAGGCATACAACTTAGTTCATTTGTCTACAGGTGACTTGTTGAGAGCGGAAATTAAGAACGAAACTGAATTAGGATTAGAAGCCCAAGCATACATGAACAAAGGTGAGTTAGTTCCTGATGAGGTGGTAATTGGAATGATCGAAAGCCAGTTAAATCAAAATAACTCGGCAAATGGTTTTATTTTTGATGGTTTTCCAAGAACTACGGAGCAAGCTGACGCATTGGATCAACTATTAAAAAGTCATGATACATCGATTACTATTATGCTATCATTAGAAGTAGATGACGAGGAGTTAGTTGCACGTATTGTTCAAAGAGGAAAAGACTCAGGAAGAGAAGATGATAAAAATGAATCTGTAATATTCAATAGAATCATAACTTACAATAAAAAAACATCTCCTTTGAAGGCCTACTATGATGCCCAAGGAAAGTATCATATTGTAGATGGAGTTGGCTCAATGGATGAGGTTTTTGAGCGATTAAAAACTGAGATAGACCGATAATAATAAAGTCCCCGTTTAGCATTAATCGGGGACTTTTTTATTTAAGTCGGACTCCAATTACTAAAATATCATCTACTTGGTCTTCTAGACCTTTCCAGTCATTAATATTCTTTTCAAATAGCTTCCCTTGATCCCTCATGGGTAATTGGCTGACTTCTTCTATTAAAAGAGAAATGTTCTTACTCATGAACTTTTTACCTTTGGGTCCTCCAAATTGGTCTACATAGCCGTCACTTAGTAAATAGAAAGAGTCTCCTGAATTGTATTTAGTTCTGAACGTACTAAATTCTTTTTTACCATTTAGTTTGTTGTCACCACCAATGGAGCTTTTTGATGTTGTTATTTTCTGTAAACCCTTATGGTTGATTAAATACATGGGTCTATTAGCACCTGAAAATTCCAAAACACCCTGCTGTTTATCGATAACGCATACACCTAACTCCATTCCATCATAAGAGTTTTCAGCATGTACACCTTGTTGGTTTATACTTACTCTTACTTGCTTATCAAGTTCTTTTAGTATTACCGATGGTTCTAGAATTCGTTTATCGTTTACGATGTAATTCAAGGCAGTATATCCAATAATTGACATAAAAGCACCTGGTACGCCATGACCTGTGCAGTCTACAGCGGCAATAATTATTTTTTCTCCAATTTTGGTAAACCAATAAAAATCACCACTTACAATATCTTTAGGCTGATAGTGAACAAATGAGTCTGGAAGTGACTCTTTGATATAGCTTAATGATGGTAGTATAGATGTTTGAATACGCTTAGCGTATTCAATACTTTTTTTAATTTCTATATTTTGAACTTCAACAATTTCTTTTTCTCTATTTAGTTCGAACGTGCGTTCGTCAACTAATTCTTCCAAGTGGTTGTTTAACCCCATTAAGCTCTCATTTGCCCGATCAAGTGCTTTTAAGCTTTGGTTTAGAGCTCTTTCAGCCTTTTTCTTTGCAGTGATATCTCTTATTATTCCCTGATATAGCGTTTGATTATTTGACTCATCAAAAATCCGAATTGTACTTAAAAGGCAATCTATTTCGTCGCCTGACTGCTGTTTCTTTAGTTTAATTTCAAAATCTTTTACACCATTGCTTTTTTCGATGTATTCTAACAATACCTTTCGCTCAGACTCTACGGTGTATAAATCATTTGCATTGTAGCTATTGAGTCTATTTTTATCAATCTCAAATAGTTCTAAACCAGAAGGATTTATGTCAACAAACTCTCCTTCTTGGTTAGTCATGTAGATTGCATCATTTGAGTTATGGAATAAGGCCTTGTACCTATTCTCACTTCTCCTTAGTGTATCTTCTGTTTTTTTTCGTTCTATTGAATATTGAATAGAGCGATTCAAGAGCATACCATCAAAGTTGCCTTTTACCAAAAAGTCTTGCGCTCCGTTTTTTACTGCATTAATTCCTATGTACTCATCTTCAATACCTGTCAGTACTATGAATGGGATGTCAGGAAAATCTAGAAATAGCTTGGTGTAGCTAAATAGACCATAACCATCAGGTAATGTTAGATCAACTAGAACAGCATCAATATTATTTTCTTCAAGCGTTTCTGTTCCTCCTTTAAGTGTGCTTTTATGGAAGATAGAAATTGGGTCAGGAAAATTTTCTTGTATGAGTTCACTAAGCAAAAAGGTATCCTCT
>CBFHLF010000069.1:0-244 GCA_965656555.1 uncultured Acidiluteibacter sp.
TGGTCACATTTTTTCTACCGATCCTAGTTTGTAAATCATTAAAATTTAGTGGAGAGCCATCTTTATATCCCATAATTTCGCCATCAATTACTACTCCATCAGGTAAATGATCGACTAATGCTGCTAATTCAGGAAACTTATCTGTCACCAACTCTTCTCCCCGCGACCAAATGAAGACTTCCCCTTTTCGCTTAATTAATTGCCCGCGGATACCATCCCATTTGTATTCTGTTTGCCATTCATT
>CBFHLF010000069.1:254-11346 GCA_965656555.1 uncultured Acidiluteibacter sp.
ATGATACGTCGTTTTATCAGGGGTCCACTTTCCCATCAACCGATGAGAAAGGATATTTTCCGCTATGGCCGTATGTTGTGCTAATGCACGTGTCATCAATTTTTGAGAAAGACCGATTCGCCAGCCACCTGTGATTAATTTATTAAAGATAAATCGTTCCGTCGGGTTCAGCGAATTCCAAGCAGCTAAAACAGCGGTCTTTTTATCAGCTTCCTCCAAAGTAGAAAAGTTTTGGATGTACTCAATCCATTCCGAAAGGGAGTTTTCAGAAGTTGAGATGAGGTTAGGATGAACTTTTGCCATTGTTTCTGCCAAATCACCCACCACATGGTAAGTTTCTTCAAACAGCCAAAGCGGAATATTGGCAAGTTCGGCAGACCATTCTTTTAACTCTGTAGTTTTTACCGTTCGCTTTGGTCGTTTATGACTTAAAATAGCAATCGTCCACAACTTGTCTGCATCAGTGGCAGTTTCAAAGTAGGCTTTTAATGCGGCAACTTTTTTAAGTGTTTTGTTGGTTTGGTCGAGCTGGGTAATTAAGTGAGCAAACTGTTTCATTCCGTTTCCTCCTTTACTTTTTGCTCGCTTATTTCGGATAATTCTCCTTCAAATTGAGTGTTTTCTACGGTGGCGTCAATTCCTTTTTCGTTGAGCCAATTGCTAAAAATGGTCGTATATCCATGCGTGCAGATTACTTTTTCGGCACCTGAAGCAGCTATAGCATCATTTAGTCCATTCCAATCGGCGTGGTCAGAAAGTATAAATCCCCTGTCAACAGTTTGTCGTTTTCGAGCTCCACGAATGCCCATCCATCCGGAGCAAATGCCCACTTCAAAAGGCTGCAGTCGTTTGGTCCAGTTGCTGCCAATTGCTCCAGGAGGCGCAATAACTAAACTGTTTTTTAATTCTTCAGTAGTTGTTTCAGGAGTTATTCTATGCGTTTCAGGCAAATTGACTCCCATCGTCCTAATGACTTCATTCATATTTTCGATAGCGCCATGGGTATAGATTTTACCCAAACTTTCTTCCACATTTGCGATGATACGCTGTGCCTTACCTAGAGAGTATCCACTTAACAAGCTTACTTTCGCCTCGTCCTGATTCTTTTTCCACCAAGCATTGATGTCGCTAAAAACCTCTTGCTGCGGACGCCAATTAAACACTGGTAAACCAAACGTACACTCTGTAATAAATACATCACACTTTACTGATTCAAAAGGTGTTGAAATGCCGTCATTTTCTAATTTATAATCGCCAGAAGCAACCCAAACCTCTCCTTTGTAGGCCACCCTTACTTGCGAAGATCCGATAATATGTCCTGCAGGATGCAAGGAGAACTCCACTCCATTAATCACGCGTTTTTCGCCATAGTCGATTGCTTCTATGGATATGTCACCCAAGCGATGTTCAATAATTGGTTTTGATAACGTATGGCAGAGGTAGTTGGTGTTTCCAAATCGGGAATGGTCTGCATGTCCATGCGTAATAATCGCATACTTCACCGGTTTCCAAGGATCGATGTATACATCTGCTTTGGCGCAATAAATACCGTTTTCGGTAAATTCTAATAGTTTCATTCACTTTTTTAAACAATGAAGTATAAACTCTGTTTTTTTCTTTCCAATATAATAATTCCTTCAACTCCATAAATGGTACCTTTGAGGTTCAATCACAAAAAGCATAACTAAAAATACAGAGATCATGTCAAGCGAAAAATTTGATTCACATAAAGCACCAGAGCCAGTAGGAGCATATCCTCATGCAAGAAAAGTAGGGAACTTATTATTTTTATCAGGTGTAGGTCCTCGAGAAAGAGGAACTAAAGTAATTCCTGGAGTAGAGCTCGATGAAAATGGAGAAATTTTATCTTACGATATCGAAAAACAATGTCATTCCGTATTCAAAAATGTACGTGCTATTGTAGAAGATTCTGGTGCAGAGTGGAAGAACGTAGTCGATGTAACGGTGTTTTTAACCAATATGAAAGCTGACTTTAAAACATACAATCGAATTTATGCGGAATATTTTGCCGAAAATCAGCCTTGTAGAACTACGGTAGAAATTAAGAGTTTACCTACACCAATCGGGATTGAACTTAAAGTAATTGCTACGATTTAGTTATTGGAGTATTAGTGTTGTCCAATTAACATGTCGAATTTTAAATTAAACGGATTCTTCATTAGAAATGAAGAATCCGTTTAATTAATGCTAGATTAAAGCTTACTTTTTTTGATTAATATTTTTCATTTTTTTGTCCGCCAAAAAAACGAAACAAAAAAAGCTCGTCCTTTGAATTTTTATTTCCTCCAAATTTTATAAATCCTAAGTTCAGCCGGGTGATCTCCAATCACAGATTGGAGCTTCCCGGTTTCTCTAAGGATTCATTTTATTTTCCAAAAACAAAAATTCAAGGGACATCATTAAAATTAGCACTTGTTTTCAATTCGAAACTTTAATAGGACAACAATTATTGCCTTTATTTAAAGTATTTTGTAACGGGCAAAAGTGGTTTTAAATATAATTTAATTCACATTTCCCCTTTGTCCAACAATAGCAAATAAACATAGTTAAAAAGAAACACCAAGCAGCCGGTTGAAGACTCAATCGGCTCTTTTTTTAAGCCTAATTTTTGATGATTCCCATCTGCTTCAGAATTGTTAAATTTGCGGCCGATATTATGTATTGAATACGATACCATCCAACATGAGTAAGTACAAAGAATATAAGCAATTGAATTTGCCAGAAATAGCTGCTGAAGTTTTAAATAAATGGGAAGCAGAAAATACCTTTCAAGAAAGTATTGATTCAAGAGAAGATGGGCCTTCTTTCGTGTTTTACGAAGGACCTCCCTCGGCTAACGGACTGCCAGGTATTCACCACGTAATGGGGCGAACGATTAAAGATATTTTTTGTCGCTATAAAACTCAGAAAGGCTTTCAAGTAAAACGAAAAGCTGGATGGGATACGCATGGACTTCCCGTAGAGCTTGGTGTTGAAAAGGAATTAGGCATTACCAAAGAGGATATTGGTAAAACCATAACGGTAGAAGAATACAACCAAAAATGTCGGGAAGCGGTAATGCGTTACACCGACGTTTGGAACAACCTGACCAAGCAGATGGGCTACTGGGTAGACATGAACGACCCGTACGTAACCTATGATAATAAATACATTGAGAGTGTTTGGCATTTGCTTTCTAAGCTGTACAATAAAGGATTAATTTATAAAGGATACACCATTCAGCCATACTCGCCTGCAGCAGGAACAGGCTTGAGTACTCACGAATTAAATCAGCCTGGATGTTATAAAAATGTGAAAGATACGTCAGCTGTAGCCCAATTTAAAGTAGTGAATAATGAGCAGTCTGCTTCATTGTTTAATGATGTTCACGGCGATTTATTTTTCATTGCTTGGACCACTACCCCTTGGACACTGCCATCAAATACCGCTTTAGGGGTAGGGCCAAAAATCACTTACGTAAAAGTAAAAACCTTTAATAAATATACGTTTGAGCCAATTACGGTTTTGTTGGCGAAAGACTTATTGAATAAATGGTTCTCACCAAAAGATGCAGATCTAAAGTTAGCAGATTATAAAGCTGGCGACAAAAAAATACCATTTGAAGTTACGGAAGAGTTTCTTGGAACCGATTTAGATGGCATGCGTTATGAGCAGCTTTTGCCGTATGCACAACCTGAGGAAGGTGATGCGTTCCGTGTAATTTTAGGTGATTTTGTAACGACTGAGGATGGTACTGGTATTGTTCACTTAGCGCCAAGTTATGGAGCAGATGACTTTAGAGTAGCACAAACCAACGGAATTGGTGCGCTACATTTAGTAGATATGCAAGGGCGTTTTGTACCTGAAGTAACCGACTTTGCAGGAGTTTATGTAAAAGAACAGTATGAAGATGAGGCGACTAAGCCTGCTGATTATAAGTCGGCTGATGTGCGCATTTCCATTAAGCTGAAAGAGCAAAATCGTGCTTTTGATGTACAAAAATATGAGCACAGTTACCCGCATTGTTGGAGAACTGACAAGCCGGTATTGTATTTTCCATTGGATTCTTGGTTTGTGAAGACCACAGCGATGAAGCCAGAGCTCATTGCCAACAATAAAACCATCAATTGGAAGCCTGAAAGTACAGGAACTGGTCGATTTGGAAACTGGTTAGAAAACCTACAAGATTGGAACTTATCACGCTCAAGGTATTGGGGAATTCCATTGCCTATATGGAGAACTGAAGATGGGGAAGAGGAGCTGATGATTGGTTCAGCAGAGGAATTGAAAACAGCCTGTGAAAAGGCGGTAGCTGCTGGAGTAATGGATAAAAATCCAATGGCAGATTTTACACCTGGAGATTTTTCTAAAGACAATTACAATTCCTTTGATTTCCATCGTCCATTTGTGGATGACATAACATTGGTTTCAGCTTCTGGCAAACCAATGAAGCGAGAATCAGATTTGATCGATGTATGGTTTGATTCTGGTTCTATGCCTTATGCCCAATGGCATTATCCATTTGAGAATAAAGAATTAATCGAGCAAAATAAGTTTTATCCTGCTGATTTTATCGCAGAAGGTGTCGACCAAACAAGAGGATGGTTTTTTACGTTACATGCAATCGCTACCTTATGTTTTGATTCTGTTGCGTTCAAAAATGTCGTTTCTAACGGATTAGTGTTGGACAAAAACGGACAGAAAATGTCTAAGCGATTAGGTAATGCAATTGATCCATTCATGACCTTAGATAAATTTGGGCCAGACGCTACCCGATGGTACATGATTAGCAATGCGCAACCTTGGGATAATTTAAAGTTTGATTTAGAGGGAATTACAGAGGTTCAACGAAAGTTTTTTGGGACCCTTTACAATACGTATAACTTCTTTGCACTTTATGCGAATATTGATGGGTTTACATACCAAGAAGCCGATGTAGCGACAGAAGATCGTCCTGAGATCGACCGATGGGTATTGTCCAAGCTGAATTCATTGGTAAAAGAGGTGGATGGCTTGTACGCTGATTTTGAACCAACCAAAGCTACTCGATTAATTCAGGATTTTGTGACAGAGAACTTGAGTAACTGGTACGTTCGTTTGTGTAGAAGACGTTTTTGGAAAGGTGATTACACCACCGATAAGATTTCAGCTTATCAAACATTGTACACCTGTTTGGAAACAGTAGCTCGCTTATCTGCGCCTGTTGCGCCATTTTTTATGGATCGTTTATTTAATGATTTAAATGCAATTAGCGGAAAGGATAGCAACAAGTCAGTGCATTTAGCATTATTTACGAAAGTTGATGATTCATTAATTGATTTGGACTTAGAACAGCGAATGGGAATTGCTCAAAAGGTGACTTCCATGATTTTAGCGCTGAGAAAAAAGGAGCAAATTAAAGTACGCCAGCCATTGCAGCGTATCATGGTGCCAGTATTAGATCCTACTTTTAAGCGTCAGTTAGCTGAGGTGCAAGATTTAATTCTATCGGAGGTCAACGTAAAAGAGATCGAATATCTAGAAGATACTGCCGGTGTGTTGGTGAAGCGAATCAAAGCCGACTTTAAAAAGCTAGGGCCGAAGTTTGGAAAGCAAATGAAGCAAGTAGCATCTGCGATCGCGTCGATGGATCAGGAAGCAATTGCTGAGCTTGAAAAGAACCAAACGTATACCATTAATGTTGATGGTAACAGTCTAGAGATAAGTGCAGATGATGTGGAAATTTCTACCGATGATATTCCTGGGTGGTTAGTTGCATCGGAGGGGGCTTATACTGTAGCACTAGATATTAACATTTCAGATGAGTTAAAGCAGGAAGGTATCGCTAGAGAATTGGTTAATCGTATTCAGAACCTGCGAAAAGACACAGGTTTTGATGTGACGGATAAAATTAACATCACTGTTCAAAAACTGGAAGGGCTGAATAAAGCGATAGAAGCGAATAAACAGTATATTTGTTTGGAAACGTTAGCCATGGACATTACTTTAGTTGATGAAATTTCTGGGAATGCTGACACAATTGAAATTGATACAAACGTAGCGACTAAGGTGTCGTTAGAAAAAATATAAGCTATGAGTCAAGATAAAACACGCTACTCTGACGCAGAATTGCAAGAGTTTAAAGAGTTAATCCAAGGAAAATTAAATGAAGCGAAAGTCGATTTAAAAAACTTACGCGATACACTTTCCTACAAGGACGATCACGGAACTGATGATACTTCACCAACATTTAAAATGATGGAAGATGGCTCTGAGACGCTTTCAAGAGAAGAAGTATCTCAATTAGCTATACGTCAAGAAAAGTTTATATCGCACTTGGAAAATGCGCTAATTCGTATTGAGAACAAAACATATGGGGTGTGCAGAGAAACCGGTACGTTGATACCCAAGGAACGTTTAAAGGCGGTTCCACATGCTACGCTTTCCATTGAAGCAAAGGAAGCTCAAAACAACCGATAATTAAAAAGGACGAAAGTCCTTTTTTTATGTCCGTATAATTTCACTATGAATAAGATTACACGTTTTCTCACTTCTCCATTACTCATTGTTTTGGTGATATTGGCATTAGACCAATGGTCCAAGTTTTGGATCAAAACTAACATGTTCTTAGGAGAAGAATTTCCGGTCTTGGGTGATTGGTTTATCATTCACTTTACCGAGAATAATGGAATGGCTTTCGGAATTGAGTTTGGTTTTGAATATGGGAAACTATTTTTAACACTATTCAGAATTGCAGTTGTAGCTGTTATTGGTTTCTATTTATTTCGATTACCACGAAAATCAACTTCTACAGGTTTATTAGTAACAGGCTCACTTATATTCGCAGGCGCTGTCGGAAATATTATTGATAGCGTGTTTTACGGAATTGTCTTTGATGAGAGCTACAATCAGATTGCCACGTTTTTACCTGAGACAGGTGGTTATGCTCCAATCTTTTATGGGAAAGTAGTGGATATGCTTTACTTTCCGCTGATAGAAGGTTTCTTTCCGGACTGGCTTCCAATTTGGGGTGGTGAGCATTTTCTATTTTTTCGTCCGGTTTTTAATATCGCAGACTCTGCTATTTCAGTTGGAATTGTTAGTTTGTTATTATTCCAACGCTCGTTTTTTAAAAATCTATCATAAAAAAAGCCCTTCCAAATTTGAAAGGGCGCATCTCAAGCATGCTAGATTTTAAAACCAATTAATAAAAAATAATCTTGCTCAAGGGGTATTATTTATTTGACAACTAGTTTTTCGCTTCTAAAGTTTCCATTCTCTCTTAGTTTTATAATGTAAACTCCTTTAGATAAATCTGATCTATCGATGGTAATCGATGATTGACCTTTTGGTTGATCCATCACTAACTTCCCCTGGATACTGTAAACTTGCACTCGGTCTACCATCTGAGAGTTGATTTCTAGTGTTTGTCCAAACGCTAGTGGATTTGGATAGATTACTTGTTGTTGAGGAGATACTGGAGGAATGGGTTTAATGATTTGGTTGATATGGCCTGAATCATATAATAACTGAATTTTTTTACTCAAATTCTTTAAATCAATTACCGATCTCGTGTTGGTGCCATCTTCTAGGCTATTTTCCGCGAAAACGTAAGCTAAATCTATTTCAAAGAAATCTCCAGTTCCCAAGGAGTCTATTTTAGTAGAAGCAATAATTCTTCTATCTCCAGGAGCGTTTGCAACAGCGAAGTTGTTTGACTCAGTCCATGTTGTAGGCTCGAAATAAGTCGGGTCGCCTGGAAATAGGAAGTCAGTATCTTGGTTGGTAGCTCCGTTGGATCGATGATAGCCATTTCCACCATATTTGAGATGAGATCCATCTTTAAATTTGGCTTTCATGCAGTCATAAAAATCTTGAGGATTTTCAGGCTCTCCATTTCCTGAGGGGTTCAGGTCGTAATACATCGAATGTGTTAAAGATTTATTTAGCAACATCATGCCAATAGCAGGCGGCGATTCACCATATGAGGGAATACCTTGTCGTGGACCATCCATCCTGTCTCCATTGTATCCATAAACCATATTTAAAGCTGTATCAGTTCCAACGTAGTCATCAAAAGGATCACCTAAATCGAAGTCATTGTACATTCCAAAATATACTTTCCGATAGTTGAATAGAGAACGATTGATAAATTTGAGATTTATAAAAATGGTATTTTGTAACTGCTCATCAGGAGAATTAAACCCATACACCATTCCATGGACTTCTAATTCCATGCTGTTAGGTAAGTTGCCTTTCTTTGCATCATTGCATATAAAATACATCGCTTCATCTCCTTTGATATCTGGATAGTCTCCATTTTCAGGTTCATATATAGAGTTCCCATTGAGGTCTATAAAAGGAGCTAGTATCTTAGCGGTACCATTATATCCATTTGCAGGCCAATTTTTGATTTCCTCGGGAATATTGTAGTTGCTTTTCGATGATTTTGAGATGTGTTCTTCTATAGTTGATCGCTTTACTTTCCATGTTTTATTCCAATAGGAAGGATCAGCCCCTGATCTATTTTGAAGGCGTATGGGACCTTGTATAAAGTCATTTTCAACATAAAATACTTTAGAGAGTCGCAATAAATCCGGCTGTGAAGGGATGCCTAGATCAATTAATCCACCTACCCAAAACCCGGCCATATATATAGCGCTTGTCTCCGAATTTTTAGGAATAAAAAACTGCGCCCTCGAATTATAGAAGTCATTAAATAATTTTCCATCGGCATACACCCTGGTATTTACATTTCCAACTTCTAATGCTTGATAAATAGATTGTGAAAAAAGTAGGGAACTACTCATTAAAAGGAGCGTCAACGTTAAGGATTTTACTTTTTTCATTTGTAATTGATTTAAACCTTAAGCCTTTAAGGTGCATCAATTTACAAAAAATTTATAACTTAATCCTAATTCCGGCTGAAATTCCTAAAATTTTACGCTTCTCTGTTAGTGGGAAATCACCTTTATATAACGATGAGATATTTGACCTGAAGCTAGGCTCTACCAGCAAATGAATGGTTTCGTCTAGCTGATAACTGACACCACCTGCAAGCTCAAGATTTAATATCATTCCTGAATGGTAAGGATCATCATTTCCTCCAAAATCTAATCGACTAGATTCACCTTCTCCCAATACATATCCTGATTGCTTTTGGAACACAGTGGGCGTAATTCCAGATTTTAAGTATACAGACCATCGTTGCAAGTCAACTTGATAACCAATTAGCAAAGGGATGTCTACCATATGGTAGGTGTTATTTTGCTCTATGTTAGACACTTCAGTTTCATACACCGTTCTACTAGTGATATCATAAATTGGTACAGGTTCACCTGTAGGGCCAACTGTGAAGCCAGTGACAATAGAGTCAAAAACAGTTTGCTGAGAGGTAACATTGGTCTCACTGTAGGTTAAACGTTCATTGAATCTGCTGTATCGAACCCCAGTTTCAATAAATACATTATTAAAGAAATAGTACGTAAGATTTGCTTGAAGGCTACCACCTATTGCAGTTTCCTCTGACTGATTACGTTTGTTGAGATAAGTATTATTTTCACTCTGCATTGCAGAAAGTTCTTTATTCATAAACTGCGGACCCATTTGAAATGATAAATACAGGTGATTCTTCAATGAAAAACGTTTCTTCGTTTCTGCATTATAATATAAGGAATCAATGGCAATAGGAGTAGCAGCATTAGTTCTGCTAACTTTCTTAATATTAAATGGTTTTAATGCAGCAATATGACCTAATAATGCTTTAGTCGAAAAGGCTTCTTCATGCTTTATTGCTTCTGCAAAAGTACGCTGCGGTGCAGCCTTTTTACTCCATTCTGTAGTAAAAGGCACTGGTTCTGCATTTTGTTCTGCTTCTGCTGTATTGTTGTTCACCTTCTTAGGGCCTATTTTTACAGCTGATCTTCTATTTATTAATTGAGTAGAATGATCTACTGAAAGTCTTTCCTCAGCATCGTCTGTCGTAAGGTGGTAGGGTCCTACCGATTTGTTATGGCTTGAAGAAGCTATTGGCTCATTAGCTAACAGATTAGTTGAATGATTGATTCGGTTTTGAATAGCTTTATATTGCCCGAAAGGAGACGGCATTGCTTGGCCATAATAAGAACGAGCTCCATTGTTTGATCTTCCGTTAGTTGCATTATCTGCTAGTAGCATTCCACCAAAATCGTGTCCACCGTAGAGTTGCTCTGCACTTGTTTGGTAGGTGTGCGAATTTTCTTGCTCGCTTTGGGTTGAACCAAAGCCAATAACAGCAGCTCCAACAAACATGAAGCCGATGGTCATGAAAAGGAAATTTTTCCAATTCAATGCAATTTGATTTAGGAGTACGTGGCCGAAACTTCTCGTCTCTACAATATTATTCCAGGCTGCTGGGGGTGGTGTTTCCTCATGTCCTGCAAAAGTAGACCGAAAGAGTTCGTCGATATGGTTATCCTCTTCGTTATACATTCCTTTCTTGATTATATTTTATTAATACGTTTTGTATCCATTTTCTTGCTTTGGATAGTTGCGATCTTGAAGTACTTTCAGTAATATTTAAAACTTCACCTATTTCTTTATGGCTGTAACCTTCAATGGCATACAAATTGAATACCATTCGATATCCTTCAGGGAGTTGTTGTATGATAGTCATCAACTCTTTTTCTCCCATGTTACTTTCGGCCTTTGGCTCCATAGATCCCACTTGGTAATCTTCAATGCCAACTTGCTCTCGCTGAGCGCTAGCTTTGCGGAAATAGTTTAGGCAAGTATTCACCATTATACGTCTAATCCAACCCTCAAATGATCCGTTAAATGAAAATTTTGAAATATTGTCAAACACTTTTATAAATCCATCTTGCATCATGTCTTGAGCCTCTGCTCTATGACGTCCATAACGAAGGCAAACAGAAAACATAATACCGCTATAGCGATCGTAAAGAGCACGTTGGTGCTCTTTGCTTTCGTTAACACAGCCTTTTATGAGTTCTCTTTCTTCCATTTGTTTAATAGCAATTACCAGTGTAGACACCACTGAAATGCAATATGCTGCCTTAAATTACAGAAAAAACGAGAAGAATAGTGAAATGTTAAATCTAAACGAGTTGATTAG
>CBFHLF010000070.1:0-11230 GCA_965656555.1 uncultured Acidiluteibacter sp.
GCCAATAATCTAATGCTTCTTTGTTGGCAAACTCACCAGTATTATTAGGGTCTAAATAGCGTGCAAAATACCAAGAAGAACCTGCCCAACCTGGCATGGTGTTCGTTTCAATTGGATGACCTTCTGCCGTTTTCCAATTTTCTGCTCTTGCTAATGGTGGCTCCCCATCTTCAGTTGGTAAGTATTTGTCTACCTCAGGTAATTCTAACGGTAATTGGTCAGTGCTCATTGGCGTTGCAATTCCATCTTTATAAAAAATAGGAATCGGTTCACCCCAGTATCGCTGTCTGCTAAATACAGCATCTCTCAAGCGGTAATTGGTTTTTCCTTTTCCAATTCCTTTTGCTTCCATCGCTTCAATTGCTTTTACAATGGCATCCTTCACTTTCAACCCATTTAAGAAGTCTGAATTGCAGATAATCCCTTCTTTATTGGCGTCGGCACCTTCAGAAATGTCTTGACCTTCTATTACCGCAGGAATTGGCAACTCAAACTTGGTAGCAAAGTCCCAATCGCGCTGATCACCACTTGGAACAGCCATTACAGCTCCTGTTCCGTAGCTCGCCAATACATAATCACCAATCCAAATCGGAATTAATTCTCCTGAAAAAGGGTGTTTGGCATAAGCGCCAGTAAATGCTCCACTTACTTGTTTTACATCAGCCATTCGCTCTCGTTCTGAGCGCGCTGCTGCTTTTACTTGGTAAGCTTCTATAGCTTCTTTCTGCTCAGCGGTGGTAATATGATTCACTAACTCATGCTCTGGCGCAATGACCATAAAACTCACACCAAAAATGGTGTCAGGGCGAGTGGTAAATACATCTATTTTTTCAGCGTGTTGATCAATATCAAATGAAACCAATGCTCCAACTGACTTACCAATCCAGTTACGTTGAATTTCTTTAATGGCATCTGTCCAATCTACTTGATCTAATCCGGTCAACAAGCGCTCTGCATAAGCAGTAATTCGCATGCTCCATTGTTGCATTTTTTTGCGCTCCACCGGATGTCCGCCTCTTTCAGAAACGCCATCTTTTATTTCGTCATTGGCTAGAACAGTTCCCAATGCAGGGCACCAGTTCACGAAGGAGTCAGAAAGATAGGTTAAGCGGTAGTTCATCAAAATGGCCTGTTGCTCTTTTTCGCTCATCGCATTCCATTCCGCCGCTGTAAAAAGGGTTTCTTGGTCCCCATGAGCTTTGGCAGATGCGTTTCCTTCTTGCTCAAATAAAGCAACTAAGTTTTTAATATCATCCGCTTTATCTAATTCGGTATTGTAGTATGAGTGGAATAATTGCAAGAAAATCCACTGTGTCCATTTGTAATAATTCGGGTCTGAAGTTCTCACTTCTCTATCCCAATCATAAGAAAAGCCAATCTGGTCTAACTGCTCGCGGTATCTTTTTAAATTAGCCGCAGTCGTAATCGCAGGGTGCTGCCCTGTTTGAATTGCATATTGCTCAGCAGGTAATCCAAACGCATCATAACCCATTGGGTGCAATACGTTGAATCCTTTGTGCTTTTTATATCGAGCATAAATATCAGAGGCGATATAACCCAGAGGATGACCAACATGAAGTCCTGCACCTGATGGATATGGGAACATGTCTAATACATAGAATTTTTCTTTCGTGTTGTCAATTTCTGTTTGGTACGTTTTGTTTTCTTGCCAAAACGCTCTCCATTTGGCTTCTATATCTCTGAAATTATAATCCATCTCTATTTGTACTTTTTGAAGCTGCAAAAGTATTAATAATGCCCTGAAGTATAAATTAAAAAATATACCTGAATATGGGTAGATGGATTTACCCAGTTTCAATGAGCGAATTGTTTTGCTTAGCATGCACCTTTGTAGTGTTAGAAATTGAAACCACCAAAACTCAACCAATGAGCCAATTTGAAAAGTGCAAACAGCGATGGGAAATGTTTAAAATAAAATGCAAGCAGTTTTACTGGAGGTATGTGTTGTTTTGCTTTTTGCCACTCGCAGGACAAGCGCAAGAAAGTCAAAAGTTTCAATTTATTGATCAAGCTCTTTTTTATGAACTATCACATGCGAATGTAGATTGTATTTCTATAAAGTCTATGTCAAATACAATATTTGAAAGTGATTCTACCGATAAAAGAACCGAGTATTTAATTTATGATTTTGAGCGTAAAAATTATGTGATGTCATCAAACTATAAAAAGTCTCGATCGAAGACTTCTACAAAGCCTTTAAAGATGACTAAGAATCAAGCATTAGGTGTTTTGGTGCTCAATATGAATCCTTTGAAATATCAAGCAGAAGTGTCGACTAGCGTGTTTAATTACAATAGAGAGATGAACACCGAATTGGCAGCGCTAATTTCACCAGCCACAACCAATACGGAGTCAAGTGATAAGATTTTAGGTAAGCCAGAAGAAACTGAAAAAGCAGTTGAAGCTGATTCTATTGAAGCAATCAAGAGAGAGCGATTAGAGGGTTTTAAAGTGCTCAATCAAGAGCTCGAAATACTCTTCTCAACCGTGAGCAACTTAGATATTCTTAATGCTGCTGTTTACAGTCAATTACTTATTGAATTAAATGGTAATATAGCTCGTAAGTTTGAAGAATATGCATCCATTTATTCATTGGGAAGTGCAATAAAAAATGAGCATGAAGATAGTGCAGAAGTGGAAGTGTTGGTCAATCAGAGTTTGAATATTTACAATAAATTGACCCAAATACGACCCTATCAATTTTTTGATGCAGTTTCTCCCGATGAAAACGATCAATTGTTGGTTGATTTAACGATTAAACAAAAAGAACCCAATGTAGATCCGACAAACTATAAAGTAATCCGAAATGGGAGTGATTCACCTATACGCGTTAATGTTTCAGGTGGCTTAAAAATAGATGGAAGTGGTGGGCTGTTTATTACCTCTTTGATTGATCATAATTTTAAGAATGTTGCAGAAACGTATCAAGATACCACCTTTTTTACAACAGCAGATTTCCAAATAACCGACAGTATAACTGCCATCTCTGAAGAGTCACGCAATAGAATTGAACGCGATGATAATGGAAGGTTTGACATATCAGCAGGAGCCCTTGTTCATTTTTATATTCGAAATAGCCGAACAGTAAATTACGGAGTAAGCTTGGGTGCTACGATTAATACACAACAAACATTGCGATATCTACTAGGAGCTAGCCTACTAGTTGGCAGAAAACAACGCGTTAGCTTGTCGGGTGGTGCTGCTTTTGGAAAAGTAAAGCGATTGGCCACAGGACTTCAAGAAGGACAAGTGTATACGGGAGATGCTAGTACAGCTTTTAGGGAGGTGAATGAAGTAGGCTATTTCTTTGGTTTAAGTTATAATTTTTAGATATTAGTAAATAGTAAATTATATAGTTATGGATTTAAATACCAACTACATTTTAGAGATTATTGAAAATGGAAATGATGAACCACTAGAAGTTATCGTCATCAATCCTTCACAGAAGTTTAAGTTACTTAGCTGTAAAGCGATTAATGTAGAGGGTTTTGGAGTTCACGTTGCAGATGCTAATGGAGATTTGTACGAGTTAGATTATTTAATAACGGTGTATATAGACTCTGAAGATCATCAATATAACAGTATACAGATTTCAGATGTTGATGATTTATATTCAACAGATAACACAGAGATCTTGCAGCCGAATGCAATGATTTTTTTGGTAGATGTTCAGACAAATGAACCGGTAAAGAAAGAACCGATAAAGGGAAAAGTTACCAATCAACTTAAATAAAGTAATAGTTGGGACTCAGATTTTCGCATACAGTTTATTTTCCTTTATCGAAGAGTAGTGTGCTACTGTGTATACTACTCTTTCTTTCGTATTTTGTTAACTCACAGATAGTTAATGAATCGAAGTGGGACAGTATTGAGGTGCTTAATTTAAAATCATATCACCTTTCTAATTCTCAAATGGATAGTGCGCTGATTGTAAATAAAAAAGTGCTTGGTATGGTTGACGTACCTTTTGATACGCTCATTTTATCGGACGTGTATAGTGTTTCAGGAATTTTAGATTTTAATCTAGGAGCTTATGAAGAGGCTTTAGTTGACTACTTTAAGTCTTTAGAGCTTAGAAAAGCACTAAATGATACAGTAAAGATAATTTCATCTCTGGGAAACATTGGAAATGTTTACTATTACACCAATGCTTTTGATCAGGCCATCGACTATCATAGGAAAGCAGTCCAATTAGGATTGAATTTTAACGCCAACCTAATATCCTCAAATTATAACACTATTGGATTAGTTTTTACTGCTAAGCAAGAACTAGATTCTGCATTATCTTATTATAATAAAGGTTTTGATATCTGTGGATCATCTGGCGAGGATGTTAGTTTTCAGCTGGCTGATTTACATGATAATGTAGCTACAGTGTTTCAGTTAAATGGGGATTTGGATTCTGCAATTTTTCATTTGTCAAAGGCAATTACAATCCATCAAGAGTTGCATGATAATATTGGAGTCGCATGGGCTGCTTTGAAATTAGGAAATGTATTTTTCAAGAATAAAGAAAATAGAAAGGCATACAATTGGCTATTGTATGCCGATTCCATTGCAAACCTTTCAGCTACTATCGAATTAAGAAAGGATATTTATTATTCAATGTTCGAGTATTATATGTCAATTAATGAGATAGATAGTTCGAAGTATTACATTTCAAAGTATGTGCTTCTCAACGATTCCATAATAAATCTAAAAACGAGTAAGAATATACAAGAAATGGAAGCTAAGTATCAATTAGCTGCCAAAGAAGCAGCGCTGGAATTGAGTCAAGAGCGAGAGTCTCGCTTAGATTTAGAGAATTCACGTAATAGTATGTATTTGTGGGTATTTGGAATAGCTATTGTTCTGTTGTTGATTGCGATAGTTTTAATAAGGAGATGGTTTAAACAGCGAGAATTTATCAATACCATTCAGTTGGAATTAAGAAAGCGAAAGATGCAAGAGTTGCTGTCAAATCAAGAAGCAGAATCCCTCAATGCTATGCTGAGTGGACAAGAGGCGGAGCGAGAAAGAGTAGCTCAGGAGCTTCACGATCGACTTGGAGGAACGCTTGCTGCACTGCGCCTTTCTTTGCGAAGTTCCAAAAATCAACTTGAAGATGCAGATTTGGCTATTGTAGATACAGCGGTGGAAGAGGTGAGGAGTATAGCGCATAATTTATCTAGTGGAGTCCTTAAGAAGTATGGATTTAACGAAGCAATGGATCAGTTAAGAAGACGAATCGTAAAGTCGAATGATATCGACTTTCAGTTATTTCTTCACCCCGATATGAATTTATTGGGGCAAAAGTCTGCCCTTGAGCTCTATCGTGTTATTCAAGAATTGGTTAGTAATGCTTTAAAGCATTCTAAAGCGACCATTTGGAGTTTGCAAGTAAACGCTCTAGAAGATACATTTAATATCATTTTTGAAGACAATGGAATAGGATATGATTCAGCAACGGTGGATAAAGGAATAGGGCTTTTTAATATTGAAGAGCGAATAAAGAAAATTGGGGGAACACTTTCTATTGATGCCGAGGTAGGTCGGGGAGTTATTGTTATTATCGAATTAAAAGTGTGAGTATGGTAAATGTTGCTATTGTTGATGATCATCATCTTTTTCGTCAGGGCTTAAAGTCGATACTAGGAGTGCAGGACGAGCTTCAGGTTTTAGCTGATTTCTCTTCTGCAGAGGAGTTGATTGAGCAACTACCAAGCTTGCCTGTTGATGTGCTGTTGTTAGATATTGATATGCCTAGAATGTCTGGATTAGAGGCTATTGAGTTGGTGCTAAAGATTAATTCTCAAATAAAAGTGGTCATGTTGACCATGCATTTGAATGCTAAAAAGATACAAGAGGTAATTAACCTTGGAGCTAAAGGCTATGTATTAAAAACAAGCAATGAGGATGAGCTCATTAAAGCAATAAATACTGTTGCTTCCGGACAGGAATACTTTAGCGATGATGTTACGAAAGAATTGATTACCAGTTATCGCAAAAAGGAAGTAAAGGTAGTGTTGACGCCAAGGGAAATTGAAATTTTGAAGTTAGTATGCGAAGAATTAAGCTCTTCAGAGATTGCTGAACGTTTATATATCTCTTCCCACACAGCTGAGACACATCGAAAAAATATACTGAGTAAAACTGGGTGTAAAAATAGTATTGGCTTAGTTAGGTACGCTATAGAAAATGGGATTATTCATGCATGATAATATTGGTAGTGCAGAATATAGTTGCAGGAGTAAGAAATAATAGCTATCATTGTAATATCAAAATGATATTATTATGAAAGTAGAAAGTAATGTTAAAGTAACCAATGGGTATATCGCTCTTGCTATTTTGGGTGTGTTTCTAATCACTATGATCGTTGGAATTGCCCTATTTAAGAATCCTGCATTCTTAGGATTGATTGCCGTAATTCTGTTTATTGCTCCAGGGTTTTTTACTGTAAATCCTAATGGATCAAAAGTGTTGGTCCTTTTTGGAGCATATAAGGGCACCGTTCGTGAGAATGGTTTTCATTGGGCGAATCCATTTTACACCAAACAAAGAATTTCGTTAAGAGCTCGGAACTTTGATAGTGAGCGGGTGAAAGTGAATGATAAAGTGGGAAACCCTATTTTAATAAATGTTATTGCGGTTTGGAGGGTTCGTGATACCTTTAAGGCGGCCTTTGAAGTAGATAAATACGAGGAATTTGTTCGTGTGCAGACGGATGCTGCTGTAAGGAAGTTGGCGGGATCATATCCCTATGACAATTTTGATGATGAGCAAGCAGAGTTGACGCTAAGATCAGGGATGGATGAGGTTAACGATGCACTGGAAAATGAAATTACAGAGCGGTTGGCTATGGCAGGAATTGAGGTGATGGAAGCTCGAATTGGCTATCTAGCTTATGCTCCTGAAATTGCGAGTGCAATGCTGAAAAGACAGCAAGCAGTTGCGATTGTAGCAGCGAGGAAAAAGATTGTGGAAGGGGCCGTTGGTATGGTAGAGGATGCATTAGATCAACTTTCACGTGAAAATATTGTTGAGTTTGATGAGGATAAAAAGGCTTCGATGGTCAGTAATTTAATGGTGGTTCTTTGTGGAGATAAAGAAGTGATTCCTGTTGTGAATACAGGTAGTTTAAACTAGTAGAAAAACGATTTGTTGCTTTTGTATAAATTATATTTGCTCAGTTAAAGGCTAGGCTAAAGAACCATTACAACAAACGATTAGATAACTTAGAAAACTCGGAATTAGATGAGTAAGAAAAAAACGTTTGCACTGCGGGTTAATCCTGAGCTTTTCAAGCAAATTGAAAAGTGGGCCGACGATGAATTTCGTAGTGTGAATGGTCAAATAGAGTGGATGCTCAGCAAAAGTTTAAAGGATGCTAAGCGTCAGAAGAGTAAAAAGAAAAATGAAAGCGAAGAGTAGTCTCTTCGCTTTTTTTAATCACAATTTCCATCAACATCACAACTGTCGCCTTCTGAAACGATTAGTTCCGGCTTTTCTGAAGCAAATTCGTTCCATGATTTGTTTAGCGTTTCCAAAAATGCCTCTGAAGGTTGAGCACCTGAAATAGCGTATTTATTATCGAAAACAAAAAATGGTACACCTCGAACGCCAATATTGTGAGCTTCCATTTCGTCTTGTTTTACTTCGTAAGCGTAATCATCTGAATTCAAAACTTTTTCGGTCGCTTCCTTTTCTAAACCATTCGCTGTAGCAATGTCAGTCAATGCATTAATGCTATCAATGTTTACACCATCTTCTAAATGTGCCTTTAATAATGCCTCTTTTAACTCATCTCCTTTGTCTAGACTTTTAGCAAAATGCAATAAGCGGTGAGCGTTAAATGAATTGGCAACTATAGCGTGTTCAAAATTAAAGTTTAACCCTTCATCATTCGCCATATTCATCACATGGCTTACCATTCCTTTTGCTTGGTCTAAAGGCATTCCTTTGGTTTGGGCAAGGTGTTCAATTAAATTAATGTCTGGTTGGGTTTGTAGTGAAGGGTCCAATTGAAAACTTTTCCAAGTCACTTTCACATTTTCTGCATTTGGAAAGTTTTTTAAGGCTGCTTCAAACTTTCTTTTCCCGATATAACAAAATGGACATCTGATGTCCGACCATATATTTATTTCCATAGTAACTCTTCAATTTAATGGCAAAATTAGGCCGAAAATTATACTTAGAATGTATTCTACATGACTTGTCTTTTATTAATTCTTGTAAAAAATAAAAAATTAAGCATTGAAAATACTGTTATATTTACTGTTCTAAAATTTAATTACTAACCATATTGAAAATTAAGTTACTCTTCTGGCTCTTTTTGCATGTCACTGTTAATTTGACCGAAGCAGTTGCCCAAAAGAAATTTTCTGATAATTTAAAAGTAGGGCTGAATTATCATAGGGGTTACAACTTGCCTGAATATTCTAGTTTTTTGTTGAAGGTCAATAGTCCGGTTCAGTCTTTAGATTTGACGCTTTCAAAAGAGACTGTCGGAAATACTGCTTGGGAGCAATTGTTTAATTACCCTGAGTATGGCTTTTCTTTATTTTATTCATCTTTGGGTGATAGGGAAGTCTTCGGGAATGAGTTGGCGCTCACTTATTTCTTTAAAATTTACCTTCTTGACCGCGATAAGTTTAAATTGTATAATAGAATTGGGATAGGGTTGAGCTATGTGACTAAGAAATACGATCCGGAAACTAATCCGAGTAATATTGCGGTGGGTTCTAATTTAAATATTCATTTTAACGCTCAGTTTGGAGCTGTCTATGAATTGTCGGAGAAGGTAAATTTAAACGTAGGACTTTCTTTTGATCATTTATCTAATGCGAATACTTCTGAGCCAAATATTGGCATGAATTCGTTGACTGCTTTTGCGGGACTTTCTTATTATTTGGGCAAGCGGACGGAGCGTAAATTAATAGAGTTGCCAAAGCATGAACCCAAAAATCAATTGTATTTATTTGGAAGCGTCGGTGGTAAACATTTGCGATCATTATCCGGAGAATATTTTTTGACGAACTCTCTTTCATTAGAGTATGTTAGAGAGTCTGGTCGTGTTTTTCACATTGGGGCGGGTGTTGATGTTTTTTATGATACATCAGTTAGAGCCTTTTTAGAAGAAGAAGGAAAGTCATTTAAATCACAAGATTATTTCCAAACGGGTGTTCACCTTTCTCAAACTTTGCGTTATAATCGGTTTAGCATAAGCTTACAACAGGGAATTTATATTGGTTTAGCCAATAGGGTAGAAGATAATGTCATGTATAATAGGGGAATTATTAAATATAATTTTTCTGAAAATATGAGTATTCGATTAGCCATGAAATCTCATTTACATATCTTAGATTACCCTGAAATTGGTATTGGAATTAAATTAAAATAATGAAGAACCTCATCGTTATATTAAGTTGTTGTTTGGGTCTTTTTTCTTGTAGTAAAGAAAAGATCGACAATAAAGTAGTTCAGTTATCTCCGTTTGTTGAAGTCGAGATTAATAATACCTTTTTGATTGAGCTTGAAGAAGATTCAGTGTTTTACATAGAGGTAATAGGTGATGAAAAGCTCATAGATCATGTGGAGTATAAGGTGGAAGCTGAGAAATTAATTCTTGCTAATTCTAAACGGTTAAAATGGACTCAGCCTACTAAAAATAAAACGAGAATTGTTATTCACTCTTTACCCTTATCGAAAGTTTTGGCTAATGAATCTTGTTTCATCACTACCAATAATCCCATCACCTCTCAAGAATTCGGATTGGTGTTGGGAAGTAAGTTGAATGAGGCAGACCTAGAGCTAAATTGCGATGTGTTTTACTTTTGGAATAACTTTCCATGTGGGGGAACACTAGAATTATCTGGACAAACAAGAGAGGTTAAGTTATGGACAGATGCTTTGTTTGCTGTTGATGCCCGAAATCTCAATGCGAGTTATGGAAATGTCATTAACCGATCCAAAGGGAATGTAGCAGTGCGGGTGAATGATAAGTTAGATTACAGTATCCAAAATGAGGGGGATATTAATTTATACGGAAGTCCTAACGATATTTTTGAAATAGAGCCTTCCACTTCTTCAGGAAAACTAATTAGACAAGACTAATACTTACTTCGCAGTGAAGTCCTTATTTGTTTGCTCGATTACCTGGAGTACCTCTTCTTTTCCATTTTTGCCGACAGCTGAGGTTCCAATCATCATAGGTAATTCTTCCCAAGTTTTGAGTAATTCTCGTTTGTAAGCAGCGATGTTTTTGCTGTAAGCTGAGCTCGATAGTTTGTCCATTTTGGTGTAAACGATAACAAATGGTACTCCTTTAGTTCCCAAAAACTCCATAAATTCTAAATCAATCTTTTGAGCAGGAATTCGACTGTCAATAAGCAGAAAAACATAGAGTAAATTCTCTCTTTCCAGCATATATCGGGTGATAAAACTGCTCCACTGCTCTCTAGATTTTTTGGAAGCTTTCGCATATCCATATCCTGGTAAGTCCACCAAATACCACTCATCGTTTACAATAAAATGATTGATTAGTTGTGTTTTACCTGGTTTCCCCGACGTTTTTGCAAGATTTTTATTATTAGTCAACATGTTGATCAATGATGACTTTCCTACATTTGATCGGCCAATGAAGGCATACTCTGGCTTGGTTGGTTCGGGGCATAAGTCAACACGGGTGTTGCTCATTACAAATTCAGCTGTTTTTATCTGCATGTGGCAAAATTAACTATTCTGTAAGCTTTATAAAGGATTAAATAAAAAGATGTGCTGAGTACAAAGGTTATGCAAATTTCATTGAAGCACACCTCTTTGCGAGTCCCATAATTGTGAATAGTAGTCTTAGAGGAGATGAGGTGTGATTTATACTTTTCTACTCAACCATCCATCTAGCAGTCGGTTAAATTCATCAGGGTGTTCCATCATAGCGGCGTGCCCGCATTTATCTATCCAAAATAACTCAGAGTCGGGTAGTTTTTCGTGGAATTCTTCTGCCACTTTTGGAGGAGTAATGCTATCATTCTTACCCCAAATGAGGCATGAAGGCATGGTGAACTTTGCTAAATCTTTTTCCATATTATGGCGAATTGCAGATTTTGCTAGGGCTAAAATTCGCACCAATTTGCTTCGATCATTTACAATTTTATGCACTTCATCAACTAACTCGTCGGTAGCTACTGCAGGGTCGTAAAAGGTAACGGCGATTTTCTGACGTAAATATTCT